>NZ_JAQKGU010000007.1 GCF_028532725.1 Desulfovibrio sp. Fe33 | reverse complement strand
TTGGAGAATGTTGATCACTCAATCTAAACTCGTATTAAACGGGCTGTGATTATTCGTGATCTATTTTGCTCAACTCGCTATTTAATTGTCAAAGACCAGTCATGTCTTGCTTCTCAATGAACGACCCGCGCGGTGCGGGAAATTACAATCTAGAATTTTCCAGATCGACCGTCAACCACTTTCTGAAACTTTATTCCAAATTCAAAAAGCGATCAACCATTCATTATACTTGAGAAAGAACGAGCCGCCGAGGCGTCCAGTCGGGCTTCCCCGTGCGGCGAAAGAGGTTCTAGGTGAATCCCCCTCAGAGGTCAAGCGGTTTTTCCATTTTTTTTTCAATCTCTTCTCCATTCTTTTCTTAACATACTTAAATAACACTATGTTTAATCAGCGCAAAAATCGACAACGTTACTCAATCGTACTGACAGGTTCGCAGAACATAAGCCCTATTCATACCGACCAAGCAACGCCCCCGCCCTATTTGCTCGTGGCTAATTGCTTACCTCGACATAAAACAGGTTTCGACACTCCTCAAAAAGAAGCTATCCAGAACGCGAAAGGCCCGACGGGAATCCGTCGGGCCTTCGTTTCTGACATTACTATAAATTAGAACTCAAGACTCTTGGGAGTCCGGGGGAACGGAATGACGTCCCGTATATTGTGCACGCCCGTCACGAGCATAAGCATACGTTCAAACCCCATACCGAAGCCGGCATGAGGGGCAGTGCCATACCTGCGGGAATCCAGGTACCACCAGTACTCTTCCTGGTTGAGCCCCATTTCGTCCATACGGGCAGTGAGCACGTCCATGCGCTCCTCGCGCTGGCTCCCGCCGATGATCTCGCCGATACGCGGAACCAGGCAGTCCATTGCCGCCACGGTACGGTCGTCTTCGTTCATGCGCATGTAGAACGGCTTGATGGTCTTCGGATAATCATAGACGTACACCGGCTTCTTGAACTTCTCCTCGCAAAGGAACCGCTCGTGTTCCGTTTGCAGGTCGATGCCCCACTCCACCGGATACTCGAACTGCTTCTTGGTCTTCTTCAATATATTAATGGCCTCGGTGTAGGACAGCCGCTCAAAAGGCTCCTTGAGGATCGTCTCAAGAGTGGGCATCAGAGTCTTGTCCACCCACTTGGCGAACAGCTCCACGTCCTCGGCGCATTCATCGAGCATATGGCCGACGAGATACTTTATCATCTCCTCGCCCAGATCCATGTCGTCCTGCAAATCGGCGAACACGATCTCCGGCTCAATCATCCAGAACTCGGCCGCATGGCGGGGAGTATTGGAGTTTTCGGCGCGGAAGGTGGGGCCGAAGGTATAGGAATCGCCCAAAGACAAGGCGAACATTTCAACCGAGAGCTGGCCGGAGACGGTCAGATTGGACGGCTTCCCGAAGAAATCGTTCTCGACAGGCTCCTTGCTTCCCGCTTCCAGCGAGGTAACCCGAAACATCTCGCCCGCGCCCTCGCAGTCGGAACCGGTGATGATCGGGGTATGGATGTAGAAAAACCCCTTGTCGGCGAAGAACTTGTGCACGGCCTGAGCCAACCGGGAACGCATACGGAACATGGCGCCATACTTGTTGGTCCGGGGCCTCAGATGGGCGATGGAGCGAAGGAATTCATCGGAATGACGTTTCTTCTGCAAAGGGAAGGTTTCCTGATCGGCTTCGCCGATGACCTCCAGCGACCGGCCTCGCACCTCCCATTTCTGCCCTTGCCCCGGAGATTCCACCAGCTCGCCGAGAACGGCCACGGACGCGCCGGTGCCCGCCCGATTGAGAGCGGCCTCGATCTCGGGTGTGTGATCCACCACAACCTGAATAGTGCCCAGGCAGGAGCCGTCATTCAGGGCCAAAAAGGAAAAGCCCTTGTTGTCGCGTTTGGAGCGGACCCACCCCTTGATGCTGATTTCCTTCAACGGGGCCTGCGCGTTCAATGCGTCAATTATCTTGGTTCGTTTCATTTATTCATCCTTTGGGTGAATTTTTTCTCGCTCTTAGCCCCTTGGCCGCGTAATGGCAATACACGGGACACAATATCATCTATTGCCACCACAACTGAGGTAGGCTATTAACTACGCCCGAACTGACAACGTTATCATTAGAAGAGGCCCTGATGGGATTTTTTAGCAGACTGAAAAAGGCGTGGGCAAGCCCGGAGGACGCGGCCCAACAAGCCCTGGACGAATACAAGCGGGAAGTCGGGATCGATCTCGACGAACCGGCCAAGGCCGAACCCGCTCCCGTAGCCGTCGCGGAAACCGCCCCTGTTGCGGAAACTCCTCCGACACAAGCCGCATCCGACGCTGCCCCGACGCCCACTGAAGACTGGCAGGCGGGACTGACCCTGGCCCTTCGCCAGGCCGAACCCAAACTCTCCCAATGGCTGAACATCATCGTTGAAGGCGTGGACCGCAAAGGACAGGACCTGTGGGACCGACTGTCCTTCCTGTTCAAGGCGCTGGGCGCGCCCGATGCCGAAGCTCAAGAATTCATCAGCAAATTCGAAGCCTGGCTGGACGACATGGGCTACGAAGCCGTCCCCGACTTCAAATCCGAACTGCAATACAGGCTGGCGCTGGCGCTGGACCTGGAGGACGAGGAAGACGAACGCGACAGGCTGTTCCTCAAACTCTCCGAAGGCATTTCCAAGACCCGCGAGCAAATCACCAAACGCATCGACACCCTGCTCACCGCCCACTCCTCCCTGAACGACGATTTCTGGGAGGAATTCGAGGAAATCCTCATCATGGCCGATGTGGGCATGGAGGCTGCGGGGCAGCTCATGGACAACCTCAAGGCCCGCGCCCGCAAGGCCGGCACCGACAACCCGGAGGATTTCAAGGACATCCTGCGGGAGGAGTTGGAAGACATCTTCAAGGTCCCCCGGCGCATCGAGGCCGTCAACCCGCCCGAGGTGCTGATGATGATCGGCGTCAACGGCGTGGGCAAGACCACGACCATAGCCAAGCTGGCCTACCGCGCCCAGATGCAGGGCCGCAAGGTGCTCATAGCCGCAGGCGACACCTTCCGAGCAGCCGCCATCGACCAACTGCGCGTCTGGGCCGACCGTCTGGGCACCGGCTTCTACGCGAAAGCCGAAGGCTCCGACCCCGCCGCTGTGGCCTATGAGGCCATGGACAAGGCCATCGCCGAGGGATATGACCTGCTGCTCCTCGATACGGCCGGACGGCTGCATACAAAGGCCAACCTTATGGAAGAGCTGACCAAGATCAAACGTGTGGTCGGCAAGAAACACGAAGGCGCGCCCCACCGCAACGTCCTGGTCATCGACGCCACCACCGGCCAAAATGCGCTCAGCCAGACCAAGCTGTTCAACGAGGCCGTAGGCGTGGACGAAATCATCCTGACGAAGCTGGACGGCACGGCTAAGGGCGGCGTGGTGGTCGCCGTGACCCTGCAAAACAAGCTTCCGATCACCTTCGTGGGGCTCGGCGAAAAGATGGAAGACCTCCGTCCCTTCGACGGCAAGGACTTCGCCAAAGCCCTGCTCACTTAACCCTTTTACCCAAACGGTAGAGACAACGTGTCCGAAGAATTCAAAGAGCGTAATGGCGTGGAAGAAGGCGAAGAGTCCTTCGCCGAACTGTTCGAACAGTACAGCGAAGGCGGCGGGGATGACCTGTCCGTGGGCGACAAGGTGTCCGGCACCGTCATCCAGGTAGGAGAAAACTCCGTCTTTGTCGACACCGGCACCAAGCTGGACGGCGTTGTCGACCGCGAGGAACTGCTGGACGAAGACGGCAACTGCACCGTAGCCGAAGGCGACACCGTGGAGCTGTACGTCGTCGGCAAGGACTCCGGCGGCATAAAACTGTCCCGCGCCATCTCCGGCGTGGGCGGCTTGGCCATGCTCGAAGAGGCCAAGTCGGGTGGCCTGCCCGTGGAAGGCAAGGTGGAGTCCACCTGCAAGGGCGGCTTCAACGTGACCATCCTGCAACGCCGGGCGTTCTGCCCCGTCAGCCAGATTGATGCCCGCTTCGTGGACAATCCCGATGCATACGTGGGCCAGACCCTGGAATTTCTCATCACCAAACTGGAAAGCCACGGCCGGAACATCGTGGTTTCCCGCCGAGTCCTGCTGGAACGCGAGGCCGCCGAGTCCGCCCAGACCTTCGTGGACGAAACCAAGGTGGGCGACGAGATCGAAGGCACCGTCACCAGGCTGGCGGCTTTCGGCGCGTTTGTCGAGATCATGCCCGGCCTGGAAGGACTGGTGCACATTTCCCAGTTCGGCTACGCCCGCGTGACCCATCCCGAAGAGGCCGTTTCCGTGGGCCAGAAGGTCCGGGCCAAGATCACCCGCCTCGACCGCGACGACAAGGGGAAACTCAAGATTTCCCTGTCCATGAAGGAACTGGCCCAGAATCCCTGGGACACCTTGTCCGCCACTTTCGCCGTAGGCGACATCGTCACCGGCAAGGTCGTCCGGCTGGCCGACTTCGGCGCTTTCGTGGAAATAGCTCCCGGCGTGGACGGCTTGGTCCACGTCTCCGAGATGAGCTACACCAAGCGCGTGAACAAGCCCGCCGACATGGTCAAGGAAGGCGACTCGGTCTCGGTCAAGATCAAGTCCATCGACATGGACAAGCAGCGCATTGGCCTCTCCATGAAGGACGCCGAAGGCGACCCGTGGGCCGGAGTGGCGGACCGCTACCCGGCAGGCGCGAAGATCGAGGGCATTGTCGAAAAGCAGGAGCAGTTCGGCATCTTCATCCAGCTCGAACCGGGCATCACCGGCCTCCTGCCCAAATCCGTCATCGCCCGTTCCGAAAACCCCTCCGCATTCGAAAAACTCCATGCAGGTGACGCCGTGGAAGTGGTCGTGGGCGAAGTTAAGCCCAAGGAGCGCAAGATCTCCCTGACCACCGGCGACGCCCGGGACGACGGCGACTGGAAGGACTTCGCCCCGAAGCGCAAGGCCGACACCAGCTCCATGGGACTGCTCGGCGCCAAGCTGCAGGAAGCGCTCAACAACAAGAAATAACGCGGAACACCGCGAAACGACACGACCCGGCCTCCTTTGGACGCCGGGTCGTTTCTTTTGGAAGCTACCCCTTTTAACACCCCATGCGTAACATCAGGCGTTGAAAGCCGCTTCGCGGCAACAATCAGGCGATTTCGCCTCCGACGGGCAACGGCCCGGCCCCTTGCATCCCCGGCAAGCGCCTTCAGCACGTGTTGTTTGCTTCACTGCGTTCTGCCGCGAAAACGGGGAGTTATCCATATCAGCCCCTTATTTTTTGGAGTTTTCTTTCTTCTCTTTTGTTAAAGACAGAGAATAAGGGGAGTATGTTTTATGAAATGCGGAGACTGCCTGGCGCTGGTCTTCCTGCTGTTTGCGCCCTTGGCTCATGCGGAAGATACCATTGATGTGGCCACATCCACATACTGCCCGCCGGCCTGAAGCCCGAACAAAGCCCCGCACGACGGCATCACGCACGAGGTTCTGCGCCGAACATTCGAAGAGGCGGGCTACCGCCTGATATTTCACGACATGCCGCATGGCCGCGCAATCCGCGACACCCTGGACGGGCTCTACGACGTGGTTGCTTATGCAGGCTCAGTCCGGTCGGACAATTTCATCTACGTTCGCAACCAGGACATGATAAACGAGATACGGTTCGCCACCCTGAACGGCTATCCCTGGCGCTACCGCGGCGTGCACTCCCTCGAAGGCATCCGTTTCGCCATCCCCAAGGGACTTCGAACCGGAAACCCAGAAATTGACGCCTACCTCAATAGACACGAACGGGCCCCCTCCCGAATCGTGACGAACACGGAAAGCAACCCGACCTTGAGCCTGCAGACCAACCTGGACTGTCTTCTTACCGACCGCGTGACCGCCATGCTCGTGGGTTCTCTGTCCTTCCGGTACATATCCATGTAAAAAGGCGTGTCCGGCAAGATCCGGGTAGACCCGGAACCCATAGCCGACGACGGCAACAGAATCGCCTTTTCGCCGCACTGTCCGAACGGGGCTGCCCTGCGGGACATGGTGGAACGAAAGATCAAGGAAATGCGGGCATCCGGAGAGCTCGGAAGCATCTTCGCCCATTACGGAGCCGAGCCCTGACCGGGATCAGAAAAGCGGAACGGTCTCGGCTTGGAATCCAGGCATGTCGATGCGCTGGTGCTGAAGCATCAGTCCGCGCGGAGACTCGCCTTCGCCATAGAGAGGATCACCTACGATGGGGTGCCCGATGGACGCAAGGTGCGCCCTGATCTGATGACGCGCGCCCTTCATTATGAGGCAACGCACAAGGGAGGTATCGGCTGCATTGTCGTGGGACAGGGCCGTGATGCCGGTCCAGCGGCGGGAATCCGGGTCCGATTCCGCCAAGACGCGGGTTTTCTTGCGGTTATCCGTGTCCAGCCGATTCCGGACGGAGACGATGCCGTCAAGCCGCCCTTTGACGCGGGCCAGGTAAAATTTCCGGATGGCGCCGTCGTCTTCATACTCCAGGTAGGCTTCGCGCGCCTCGGGTGTCAGGGCCACAAGAAGCAACCCCGAGGTCAGGCAGTCCAGCCTATTGAGCAATGCCGGGGTTTCGCCCGGGAAAAGACCGGCCAAAGCGGCTTCGGCGCAGGGTTCTACCCCGCCGGGGATAATCGCCGAATGCACGCCGCCAGGTTTGTTGACGGCGGCGAATCCGCCTTTCCGCTCGACTATCTTCAAGCCCAATTCTCCGGGTTTCGTCATCTCCCGCACTTCCCTGATCTCCAGCAATTGTCCGGTTCGCACTTTGTATCCGGGCTTCCTGGCCCGGCCATCCACCAACACCCGCCCTTCGTCGCACAGGCGACGCCTGAAGCGCAACCCGGAACCGGGCAAGAACGCTTCGATAACCCGGTCCAGACGATTGCCGTCGCCGGATGCGTCGATGCTGAACGTCCCTTCGAAAAGCATGGGTCGACCATACGCGCAACCACCTTCCCCGGCAAGGGTTTCCGGTTGCATCGACAAGGAATTTGAAGCATTCTGGCGGAAGGATTCAATTCAACGGACAGCCTCGCAGAGGAAGCGGAATGAGCACGGAAGTACGCTGGATATCGGCTAAGGATATTGACCGTCTCGGCATCACCATGACCGAGGTGATGGACGCCGTGGAAACCGGCTTCGCCTCACTGGGACGGGGCGAAGGGGAAATGCCCGCCAAGATCGGCATCCACCCGCGCGAAAACTGCTTCATCCACGCCATGCCCTGCCGCCTCGGCGGGGACATAGACCGGGCAGGGGTCAAGTGCGTGTCCGGTTATCCGCCCAACCCGGCCCGAGGCCTGCCCTACATCACCGGCATCATGCTCCTGAACGACCCGGACACCGGTCTGCCCCTGGCGGTAATGGACGCGGCCTGGATCACGGCATGGCGGACGGGAGCGGCGTCCGGCGTATACGCACGCCACTTCGGCGACCCTGAAACAACCTCCGTCACCATCGTGGGCGCGGGAGTGCAGGGACGAGTCAACCTTCTCGCCATGAAGGAAGTCTTCCCCAAGCTGAATGACGTCCGCTGCCACGACATCTTCGAGGCCGCGACGCAGCGGTTCATCGACGACATGGCCCCGAAAGTTCCGGGTGCGGTCTTTTCCGCCCATGCCGACCTTGAAACGGCGGTCAGAAACACGGATGTGCTCATCACATGCACCCCCATCGTCGAGTCGCCGGTCCGGGCCGTGCGCAGGGAGTGGCTCAAAGACGATTGTCTGGTCATCGCCGTGGACTACGACGCCTGCGTGGGCGAAGACGTATTCCGGGACGCGCACTTCACCTGCGACAACCGTAATCAATACATCTGGACCCGGAACCAGGGCACCTATTTTCAAAACGGCTACCCCGGGCCTGAAGCTATCGACGCCGACATGTGTGAAATATGCGCGGAGCAAGGGGTGGCCGTGCGCGAAGGTCTCCGAGGGGCGGTTCTCATGGGCATAGCCACCCACGACGTCATGACCGCCGCCCTGGTTTTCGAGCGCGCCGCCGAAGCCGGAATCGGGACCCTGGTGGAACTGTAGCCATGCCCGGATTCCTCTATGTCATGGCCGCCGCCTTCATGTGGGGGCTTATCGGCGTATTCACCAAGTTCATCCTGAACGCGGGCGTGAGCGCCCTGGAAATAGCCTTCTGGCGGGCCATGTTCGGCTGGGTCTTCTTCCTGATCCATGCGGCCGTGGCCGGACAGATCAAGGTCCACCGCAGCGATTTGCCCGCCCTGCTGGGTTTCGGGGTCATCTGCGTGACCCTGTTCTACGGGGCATACCAGATAGCCATCCGCGACGTGGGCATGGCCATGGCCGCCGTGCTGCTGTACACGGCCCCGGCCTGGGTGGCCCTGCTCTCCAGGCTCGTCCTCAAGGAGGAGCTCACCCTGATCAAGACGGCCTGCGTGGGCATGACGGTCCTCGGCGTGACCTGCATCAGCCTCGGCCCCAAGCTCATGAGCGGGGCGACCATCGAGATGAACGTCTTCGGCCTGTCCGCCGGGCTGCTCTCGGGATTCACCTATGCCCTGTACTACATCTTCGGAAAGAAATTCCTCTACCGCTATCCCACGCCGACGATTTTCGTCTACGCCCTGCCCTTCGGCGCAATGTTCCTCCTGCCGTTCATCGACTTCGTGCCGAAATCCGCGGGAACCTGGCTGCTTATGCTCGGCATGGCCCTGGTCACTTCCTACGGGGCATTCTCGGTGTACTACGCGGGCCTGAAGCGCATGGACGCCACCCACGCGTCGGTAATCGCCACCTTCGAACCCCTGGTCGCCGCAGTGCTCGCCTTCATCCTGTTCGGCGAAAAGTTTTCCATGCTCGGCTACGCGGGCTCCTCCCTGATTATCGTTGCGGTGCTCATGGTCGTGCTGTCCGGCCAGCGCACCCGAAGAGCCGCCCGGGGCGAGGTGTAGGAAATGTCTGAACTGAAACAGGTCAAGGCGTCCGCGGGCTCGGGCAAGACGTACCAGCTTACCCGCCGCTTCCTGGCTCTGCTGGACGCAGCGGGCGACGAAGCGACCTTCGTGTGCACCAACCACCCCGGCCGAGGATATTCCTGGCCCGAAATCATGGCCGTGACCTTCACCAACAAGGCCGCGGCCGAGATGAAGGAACGGATCGTCGGCGGCCTCAAAAGCATCGCCCTGGGCCTCGACAAGGACCCGGCCTGCTCGCCGGACACGGCCCGGCGCACGGTGGGCGCGATCCTGCGCCGCTACCACCGCCTGAATATCCGGACCATCGATTCGCTGCTGGTCCTGTTGCTCCGCCTCTTCGCCCTGGAATTCGGCGTGCGCCCCGACTTCGAGATCGTTTTCGACGAGCGCGAGCTGTTCGATGCGGTCTTCGACCACTTCCTGGGCCTGTGTGAGACGGACGAGCCATCGGCCGCCCTTCTGGACGATGCGGTCCGCACCCTCATCCGGCAGGAAAGGCGCAACGGTTTCTGGGTACAGGACACGGTCCGCGACCGGCTGCGCGAACTGACCGGCTGCCTGGAGACCCGCACGAGCAGCCTGCTCACGGATCAAAAGGCCATCGCCGATCTGCTGGTGGAGGATTACGATTCCTTCAAACGCTCCGTGGAGGCCATGGCCGCCCATGCAGCGGAAGTCGGCCTGCCCCTGAACAAATACTTCAAGGATTTCCTGGCCAATTGCCTGAATATGGACTTGTTCGATTCCGTCCCCGACTCCGCTTCCATCCACAAGACAAGTGTGGCGGACTGCGTCCTGGCCAAAGGCAAAGGGCTGGTGGATGAACGGACCGAATCCTTCTATGCCCGTCTCCAGGACAAATGGGCCGACTACCGGCTCGCTCACGCCACCCTGGCCGGAGCCTATTTCCTTGCCCCGGCCATCGAAATCGCCCTGCGCCTCGAAAACGGCCTGGAGGAATTGCAGCGCAGGCAGGGCACGGTTCTCAACTCAGGGGTGGCCGGACACGTCATCGACCTGCTGGCGGACGGCGGAGCCGTGTCCGAAGCGTATTGCCGCCTCGGATGCCGGTTGCACCACCTGCTGGTGGACGAATTCCAGGACACCAACCGCGACCAGTGGCGGGCCATCACCCCGCTGGCCGGGGAATGCCTGGCCAAGGGCGGCAGCCTGTTCTTCGTGGGCGACGTCAAGCAAGCCATCTACGGCTGGCGCGGCGGCGACTCGGCCCTGTTCGACGAAGTCATGACCCAGCCCGAGGTGGCGGGACTCGCCGAGGACGCCAAGGCCGAGAATTTGCCGGACAACTGGCGCAGCCACCGCAACGTGGTCGAGTTCAACAACAACTTCTTCTCCAATCTCGAAGACCCTGACCAGGCTGCCGACCTGGCGGAACGCGTTCTGCCCGACGCCGACGCCTCCTTCCGCGCCGAATTCGCCGAAGAACTCATGCGCAGCTTCCGGGACTGCTCCCAATCCCTTCCAGAGAAGCACCTCAATACCGGTGGCTACGTGCGCATGGAACGGCTGCCCGGCGGCAGCTCCGGCGACATCGAGGAACAGACCCTGGAGCGCCTCGACGCGCTCATGGACGACCTGACTGCGCGGCGCAGCTACCGGGACATCGGCATCCTGGTCCGCTCCCATCCCCATGCCTCGCTGATCTGCGACCTGCTGGTAAAAAAGAACATCCCGGTCATCACCGAAAACTCCCTGCAACTGAACCGCCACCCCGTGGTGCGGCAGTTGGCGGGATTCCTCGCCTTCCTTGATTTTCCCCGCGACGACGCGGCCTTCCTGGCCTTCATCGGCGGCAAGGAACTTTTCCTGGCCGAATCCGGACTGCCTGAAACCGAACTGCTGGACTGGCTCGTCCGGCCCTGGAAGAAACCCTTGGGCGTCCAATTCCGCGAGGACTTCCCCGACCACTGGCGGCGGCTTATCGAGCCCTTCTACAACCAGTCCGGGCTGATGACTCCCTATGACCTGGCCATGGAGGCCGTGCGCGTCTTCCGCGTCCTGGAGCGGCATCCCGAAGCCGAGTTGTACGTGCGCCGCTTCCTCGAAGTCATCCACCTGGCGGAAGAAAACGGATACGGCTCCCTGTCCGCCTTCCTGGAATACTGGGAAGAGAAATCCGATCAGGAGAAGGTTCCGCTGCCCGAGAACATCGACGCCGTGCGCATCATGACCATCCACAAGTCGAAGGGGCTGGAGTTTCCGGTGACAATAGTTCCCTTCCACCACTGGAAGACCGGCACGGACCGCAATTACGTGGTTCGCGAACACAAGGGGCGCAATCTGCTTGTGCCCCTGCGCAAGGAACTGGGCCGACCGTACCTGGAAAGCCTGGGCCGGACCGTACGGGAACAGCTCAATCTCCTCTATGTCGCCTGGACCAGGGCGCGGGAGGAACTCTACGGATTTTTCCCGGAACAGGCGGGAAGGGTCTCCAATCCGGCCACCCTCAAGGCCATGGACCTTTTTCTGGAACTGGACGACGACGGCGTATTCGAACGGGGGGACACCCCGGCCGAAACGCATCCCTCGGCGAGCGCGCCCCGGCCCGAGCCGTGCGAACTGGCCCCGGAAACAGGCGAAGCCGACCTCATGGGCTGGCTCCCGCGTCTGCGCGTCTACCGCCACAACCTGGACGACTATTTCTTCAACGAGCGTATGCGCGGCGAGGTTGCCCACCGAGTCATGGAACACATGGCCGTCAGCGGCGACGCCGATGCGGACATCGACCGCGCCATGGTCCTGGCCGCGCAGGACTTTCCGGAGTTGGGCGCGCTGTCCGACGCGGAACGGAATAAACTCGATGCTGAACTGCGGGCCATGGCCGAATGGGCGCTCGGCGACGAGCGGCTGCGCGGTTGGCTGGCCGTCGGCGCACGCGAACCCGAAGTGCTGGCTCCCGGCGGCGAATTCAAGCGGTTCGATTTACTGGCCGTGGGCGAGGAGGCGGTCATAGTGGACTTCAAGACAGGCCAACCGGCCCCGCACAATGAGGTGCAGGTCCGCGAATACATGGATATTCTCGCGGCCATGGGCAGCTACGGCGAGCCGCGAGGTTTCCTGGTCTACCTGGACCGGCGCGAAATTCGCGAAGTGGTGAGGAACGCATAGATGAACCCCATGATCCTGATTCCCTGGCAGATCGACTTCATGCCGGTTCTGGCCGACATGGTCACTGAGTCCGACGATCCAGGCAAGCTGACCGTCCTCTTTCCGCACAACCGCCCGCGCCGCCATCTCAAGGCGCTGCTCGCCGCGCACCCGGCCATGCCCCGGCCCTCGTTCATGCCGGAGATGACCTCCATCGCGGATTTCGTGTCCGGGCTGCACCGCCGCCTCTCGCCCACTCCGCCCATCCGTGCCAACCAGCTCGATCTGGTGGAGATGCTCCACCGCATCGTGGCGGACCTGAGCGGCCGCAAAGGCAGCCTTCTGTCTCGCCTTCCCGAGCTTGACCGCGAGGCCTTCCTGCCATGGGGCGTTCTCCTCGCCCGGCTCATGGACGACCTGTTGCGACAGGATCTGGAGCCGCAGGACCTGGAATACATGGAAGGCGAGGTCTCGGCCTACGCCGCCGCGCTCCTCGAACAGTTGCGCGCCATCCATCATGAATACCTTGCCCGGCTCGACGCCAGGGGCTGGACCACGCCGGGACTGTCCGCCCGTTTCGTTCTCGACCGCCTGGACGACGTCGCCGCGTCGCTGAACGACAGGACAGTGCTGGCTGCCGGATTCTACGCGCTCAGCGGAACCGAAGACCGGCTCTTCAACCACCTTTGGGAGCACGGCATCCTTACCCCGGTACTGCACTCCGATCCAGCCCTGGCCGAAGGCGGCCGCCCTCATTGGGCCACGGCCGAGCACACGGCCTGGCTCTCCCGCTGGGGGGTGCGCCCGGAAATCCCCGGGAGATTGGACACTGCTCCCCGCAGCCCGGACATCCGCTTCTGCGAAGGATATGACCGCCACTCGCAGCTTGCCGGTTTGAACGAAGACATGCGCGAAGTCCGCGAGCACGGCACCCTGGACCGGACCGCCATAGTCCTGCCCGACGAAGGCGCGTTACTGCCCGTGCTGCACATGCTGCCCGAGGTGGACCCGGACCTGGAACCGAACATCTCCATGGGTTACCCCCTGGCCCGCACATCCCTGGCTCGGCTCATCGAGACCCTGTTGACCCTTCAAGAAAACCGCGCCCCGGACGGCCGTTATTATTGGAAGGACATGGTCGCCCTCATCCGCCACCCCTACCTGCGGCTGCTCGGGCCCGACGACAAGCCGCTGCGCACCCTTTTCCACCTGTGGGAAGCGATCATCCGCCGTGGCGAAAAGTTCATCGACCCCATGAACTGGGAACCGGCCTGGGACGAAAACGGTCTTGCCGATGTGGACGAAACCGTGGCTGGGCCGCTGCTCAAAGAAATCCTGAACCGCTGTCTGACCGCATTCGAATCCGTGGCCACACTGGCGGACCTGGGCGGAGCCCTGGCCGGGCTGGCCGGGATGCTCCACGCGCAGGGCGAAAGGCTGTGGCATACCTATCTGATGGACGCCGAATGCCTGTTCCGGCTGACCAACTCGGTCATCCCCCAACTCAAGGGGGCGGAAACAAGCTTCGAGCCATTCGGAAGGTCCACCCTGCACGCCTTTCTACGGCGGATGCTCGGCCAGGAACGCGTATCCTTCGAGCCCGATCCCCTGACGGGGCTGCAAGTCCTCGGCGTTTTGGAAACCCGCCTGCTTCATTTCGACAGGCTTTTCATCCTCGACGCCGAAGAAGAGAGGCTTCCCGGCACCAACCCATTCGATCCACTCCTTCCGGACCCCCTGCGCAAACTCCTCGGCCTGCCCGACGCCCGCGAACGGGACAACGTCTCGGGCTACAACTTCTACCGACTGCTCATGGGAGCCAAAGAAGCTGTCATATACTACCAGAACGGCGTCCAGCCCGGCCTGCTCGACCAGAAGTCCGTACGCAGCCGCTTCGTCGAGCAACTGCTCTGGGAGCGGGAACTGTCCGCCAAACGACTCCTGACGGCAAAGGACAAGGCTATCCGCACCGTTACTTTCCCGGCCAGTTCCCTGCCGTCCGGGCTCCCGGCGATTCCGGTGACCGAAGCGGTGCGCCTGGCTCTTGAGGAGCGCCTGGCCGACAAGGGGTTGTCGCCGTCCAGCCTTGACCTGTACATGAACTGCCCCAAGCGGTTCTTCTACCAATACCTCTCCGGCATAAGGCCCATCGACTCCGTGGACGAAGAAGGCGACCGCAGCGAATTCGGCTCCCTGGTCCACAACGTGCTCAAGGAATTTCTCCTTCCCCACGTGGGCACAGGCGAAGAGCTCTCCGGCCTTGATCCCGCCCCGCTGCTCGCAGCGTTCAGCGAATCGTTCCGGGCCGGGCCGCTCTATGCGAGGCTTCCCCTGGACACCCGCATGGCCCTCATGGAGGCCGGGTGTTATCGCCTCGAACAATTTGTGGGCAAGCAGAAACCGGCCACCCTGCTCGGCCTGGAGCAGGCTCTTGAATCGTCCCTGACCCTGGACGGCCGGTCGATTCCGTTCAAGGGCCGCATCGACCGGGTGGAACGTCGGGAAAAGGGCGTCGTCATCCTGGACTACAAGACCGGCGGCGCGCCCATGCCCAAGGCGGGTTTCTGGCAGGACATGGAGCTTCTCGACCGCATGGAAGGATTCGCCGGGGGTGATATCGACCCTGACCTGGCGGCCGACCTGGCGGACAGCGTGCGTTCGATACAGCTCCCGGCCTACCTGCATCTATACGCCGAGGCCGAAGGCGAATCCCCGGTCAACGCCGGATTGATCCACCTGGCCGAAAACGGCGACGAGCGTCTGCTTTTCCCGGGGAAATGGACGGAAGAGGAAGTGGACGAGGCTGTGGACGACATCGCCCCGCTCCTGATACAGACATTGATCCGGCATATGCTGACGGCCTCCCGGTTCGCCCCCCGGCCCGGGGACCGCTGCAAATGGTGCGACTTCACCAAACCGTGCGGGCAAATCCCGCCCAAGGACAAGTAGGTTTTCCCATGCAGTACAGCCAAGGCAATGTGGGCAGGGTTTTCACCCTGCGCCTGGAAAACGGCGAGCGGCTTCCGGGCTGCCTCGAACAATTCGCCCGGGAACACGATATCAAGGCCGCTCTGTGTACGCTTATCGGCGGCGCGGACAAAGGCAACGTGGTGTCCGGCCCCAAGGACGGCAGGGCCCAGGTCATTGATCCCATCCTGTGTCCTGTGCGCGGGGCCCGCGAAGTGATCGGACTGGGCACCCTGTTCCCGGACGAGTCTGGCGCCCCCGTCCTGCACATGCACGCAGCTCTGGGGCGCGACGGCGAAACCCTTACGGGCTGCATCCGCCCCGGCCTGGACATCTGGCTGGTCGGCGAAGTCGTGGTCATGGAAATCGTGGGCACGGACCTGCTCAGGAAAAAGAACACCCGAAGGGGAGTTTCCCTGCTGACCAAGGAGTAGCCCCATGTACTCCGCGCACATCGTTATCTGCGGAGCGGGCATCCTCGGGCTGACCATCGCCCGCGAACTGGTCGCTGCCGGATGCGACGACATCGTCGTCTTCGACAAGGAACCGGCACAGGGCAGACACGCCTCTGGCCGGAACAGCGGCGTGCTCCACGCGGGCATCTACTACGATCCTGGCACGCTCAAGGCCAAGATGTGCCTCGAAGGCAACCGGCGCATGACGGCCTTTTGCGAGGAAAAGGGGCTGCCCCTTTTCAAATCGGGAAAGGTCATCGTAGCGCGAACCGAGGACGAGCGGGGAGTTCTGGACGAACTCCTGCGGCGGGCCACGGCCAACGGCGGCACCGTGGAGATGATCGACGAGAAACGGCTGGCCGTGATCGAACCCAACGCGCGCACCGTGGACCGCGCCCTGTTTTCCCCCCTGACCAGCGTGGTCGATCCCAAACGCGTGCTCGACGCGCTCCGCGAAGAATTGGAAACCAGCGGAAAGGTCCGATTTTTCTTCAACACGCGTTTTATCGGCGCAACCGGGCCGAACACTGTCTCCACCAACCAGGGCGACATAGGCCACAAGCTGTTCATCAACGCGGCCGGAGCATACAGCGACAAAGTGGCGCAGGCCTTCGGCATCGCCGAAAACTACCGTCTGCTTCCGTTCAAGGGCATATACCGGAAGCTCGCCAAACCAGCCGCCGACAGGATCAAAGGGTCCATCTACCCTGTCCCGAACATCAAGAATCCGTTTCTGGGCGTGCACTTCACCCGCAGCGTGCACGGCGACGTCTATGTCGGCCCGACGGCCATCCCCGCCTTCGGACGCGAGAACTACGGCATCCTCAAGGGACTGGACGCGGAAGTTCCGGAAATTCTATTCCGCGACGCGCGCATGTTCATGGAGAACGAGAAATTCCGGGCCATCGCCCTGGAAGAACCGCGCAAATACTTCTTCAAACACTTCTTCAGGGATGCGGCCAGACTCGTCAGGGAACTCAGGCCCGAGGACATGCTCCCGTCCTCCAAGGCGGGCATCCGGCCGCAGCTCGTGGACATCAGGACGAACCGGCTCGTCATGGATTTCGTCACCGAAAAAGCGTTGAACAGCGTCCACATCCTCAACTCGATTTCCCCGGCTTTCACCAGTTCCATGTATTTCGCCGAGTTGGTGGTCAAGGAGCACATCGGCAACCTACAACACTGATTTGAAACGGCTGTTTGCCTTGACTTGAAGACGAATTCAGCGCAAGGGACTTTTAATCATCAGAACTATGAGAGGTATATATAATGAAACTTCCCAGTCTCAGCTTCGGTGATGTCACCGCGCGGCTGCCCATCATTCAGGGCGGCATGGGCGTCGGCATCTCGCTCTCCGGACTGGCCAGCGCCGTGGCCAACGAAGGCGGCGTGGGCGTCATCGCCACTTCCATGATCGGTATGCGCGATCCTCAACGCGCCAAGGACCCGGAAGGGGCCGACCGCCGCAGCCTCATCGACGAAATCCGCAAGGCCCGGTCCAAGATGACCGACGGCCTGCTCGGCGTGAACATCATGTGCGCCCTGACCAACTACGGCGACATGGTCCGCACTTCCATCCGCGAAAAAGTGGACCTTATCATCTCCGGAGCGGGCCTGCCCCTGGATCTGCCGGGCTATCTGCGGGAAGTTTCCGATGAAATGAAGGAAGAACTGCGCACCAAGCTCGTGCCCATCGTCTCCTCGGGCCGCGCGGCCTCCATCCTCTGCCGCAAGTGGGCCAACAAATTCAATTACCTGCCCGACGGTTTCGTCGTCGAAGGCCCCAGGGCCGGCGGCCACCTCGGTTTCAAGGCCGAGCAGATCGAAGACCCCGAATAT
Source organism: Desulfovibrio sp. Fe33 (assembly GCF_028532725.1). Taxonomy (NCBI): domain Bacteria; kingdom Pseudomonadati; phylum Thermodesulfobacteriota; class Desulfovibrionia; order Desulfovibrionales; family Desulfovibrionaceae; genus Desulfovibrio; species Desulfovibrio sp. Fe33. The sequence goes on along the minus strand of NZ_JAQKGU010000007.1, from coordinate 176,068 downwards.
CAGCTGGAAAAAATTCTCGCCCAGGTAGTCGAGGCCGTGGCCCCCTACCGCGAAAAGCACGAAAAGCCGATCCCGGTCATCGCGGCCGGCGGCGTCTACACGGGCGAAGACATTGCCCGCTTTCTCGAAATGGGCGCATCCGGCGTCCAGATGGGCACCCGCTTCGTGGCCACCAAGGAATGCGACGCGGACGAAGCCTTCAAACAGGCCTACATCAACGCCAAGGCAGAGGACGTGACCATCATCAAGAGTCCTGTGGGAATGCCCGGGCGAGCCATCAGGAACGGATTCCTGGACGCCGTGTCCGCCGGACTCAAGCACCCCAAGAAGTGCGTACACAAATGCCTGCACTCCTGCGCCGAAGACAATTCCCCCTACTGCATCGCCCAGGCTCTGGTGAATGCGTACAGGGGCAAGCTCCAGAACGGCTTCGCCTTTGCCGGGGCCAACGCCTATCTCGTGGACAAAATCGTCACCGTCAAGGAACTGATGACCGATTTGCGCGAAGGGGCCGAATTCAAATACCATGAAGTTGGCAAAATGATTCAGGACACCAAGGATGAGGCCGAACGCCGCCTCAAGGAAGCCTTGAACAAGTAGACGCGAGTTGCTGTTGAAAAAGTAAAGGGGCTGCCCGATGGGTAGCCCCTTTTTCATTTTCTGACGTGTTCGACGATGCTGAGCACACACGGGCGCTTGTCACCACCCCGCTGCCATCTTGAGGATGCTTTAAAAAAGGGAACGCCCCTTTCTATTACCGGAGGAGAGGGAAATCAGGCTTGAAAGCCGCTTCGCGGCAATCGTCGGATGATTTCGCCTCCGGCGGGCAAGGGCTCGCACCCTTGCATCCCTTGTATGCGCCTGCGGCGCGGGCTTTTCCGCTTCGCGGCGTTCTTCCGCATAGGCGGAGAGGTAACAGTATAGTTCCCTTAAAAAGAGGGAACTATCCTTTCAACTCCCTGGAGAGGAAAATCAGGCTTGAAAGCCGCTTCGCGGCAATCGTCGGATGATTTCGCCTCCGGCGGGCAAGGGCTCGCACCCTTGCATCCCTTGTATGCGCCTTCGGCGCTGTTTTTTTCGCTTCGCGGCGTTCTTCCGCGTAGGCGGGGAGCTAACAGTATAGCTTCCTTAAAATGAGAAGCCCTTTTCTACTCGAAGCGGCGGGCGGTGATGATGGAAACCGGGTCCACCGGGACGTCATCCCAGCCCTGGTAGGACCGGGTGCGGGTCTTGCTGATCTTTTCGGCCACGTTCATGCCGTCGACGACCTCGCCGAAAACACAGTAACCGAAGTTCTCGTCATCCGTTCCCGTGTGGTCGAGATCCGCGTTGTCGGCCACATTGATGTAGAACTGGGAAGTGGCGCTATGCGGCTCCGGCAACCGCCCCATGGCCACGGTTCCCTTGAGGTTTTTCAGTCCGTTGGTCGCCTCGTTCTCGATGGGGGCGCGGGTCTCCTTTTCCTCCATGGAAAAAGTCAGGCCGCCGGTCTGAATCATGAACCCCTTGATAACCCGATGAAACAGGGTGCCGTCGTAGAATTCATCGTCCACGTAGCTGAGGAAATTTTCGACAGTTTTGGGGGCCTTGTCAGGGAAAAGCTCGATAAGGATTTCGCCTTCCGGTGTTTCCAGAAGGACCAGGGGATTCTCCATTGATGTCTCCGTTAGTCTTCGTTGGTGTCGGTGTCGCGACCGCCTGCCAGCGGGTGCGCGTGGTCGTATACCTGCATGATGCGCTGCATGTCCAGATGCGTATACCTCTGGGTTGTGGTCAGGTTCTCATGCCCCAGCAATTCCTGTACGCTGCGCAGGTCGGCTCCGGCCTCAAGCATATGGGTGGCGAAGCTGTGGCGCAACATGTGCGGATGCACGTCCTGAGGGAGTCCGGCAAGTTTGGCGAGCTTGGCCACGATGCGGTTGGCCTGCCGCCGGTCGAGCCGCTTGCCCGCTCGAGAGCTGAGGAACAGGGCTTGCTCGGCATAGTTTTCCCTGAGAAATGCATGACGCTGGCCCATGTAGCGGCGGATGCGCTCCACCGCCGCATCGGACAGGGGAACGATGCGCTCCTTGCTCCCCTTGCCGGTGACGCGGATAACGTCGGAATCCACGTCATTGAGGTCAAGACCGATGGCCTCGCTGATGCGCAGGCCGGAGCCGTAAAGCACCTCGGCCAGGGCGATGTCGCGCAGCCCTTCCGGGTCCGGCTCCACCTTCGCCTCCATAAGGGAAACGGCCTGATCCACGTTGAGCATCTCCGGATGCCGCTTCTCCTGCTTGGGATTGCGGATGCCCGCAACAGGGTCCTTGACGATGATTTTGTGGCGCAAAAGATACTTGAAATACGCGCGCAGGCTCGAAAGCTTGCGTCCCATGGAGGTCTTGGTGATCCGCCTTCGATGCAGCTCCGCCAAAAAGCCGCGGACATGGTCGCGATTGAGCCTACCGGGCTTTTCCAGGGACGCCTTGCGCTCCGAAAGAAACGCCTGGAACTGGTCCAGATCGGTGGCGTACGACCGGATGGTCGCCGGAGAATAGCCTTTCTCGACTTCGAGATAGGCGAGGAATCCACGGACAAATTCGCCGCGGCTATCAGGATTTGCGCCGGTCGATGACATAGCTGCTCTCTGGGATTTCCTTGGCCTTTTTCTTCAATTCCATGGCGATGGACGAAACCTCGCCGTAATGGCCGATGCGTCCGCCGGTGTTGACCACCACGGCCAGGGAAATGGCCATGAGCGGAAACACCTTGGTCTTGCCCTCGCGGTCCACCGAGGTAATGTTGCCGCGTTTGCGGTCTTCGGGATCGTAAAAATGGGGAACGATCTCGTCAAACGCCTTGATGATCCGCTTGCAGGCGTCCTCGACCTTGTCCGGGGGCAGGATGAACACGAAGTCGTCGCCGCCCACATGGCCAACGAAGCTCGATACGCCCTGATAGCTGCGGATGGTGTTGACGATGACCCGCGCGGCCATCATGAGCACCTCGTCGCCGCGCGAAAAACCATACTTGTCGTTGTAGGACTTGAAATAGTCGAGATCGCAATAGGCCAGGGCGAACTCGTCCCCGGAGTCGATGAGCTGCTGGATACGCTGGATGATGGAGGTGTTTCCCGGCAGCTTGGATAGAGGATTGGCGTCCAGCGCCCGCATGGCCCGGCATAGGGTCAGATTGATGCGATCCCGCACCTCGGGGGGATTGAGGGGCCGCACCAGGAAATCGTCCACCTCAAGTTGCTTCCAATTCCACGGCTCATCTTCCTGGACAGCGTCCAGGCACAGGACAACGGGGAGCTGCCGGTAAACGTTCTCGCTCTTGACCAGATTGGCGACCTCTCGGCCGGAGATGTCGGTCAGCCGATCGTCCACCACCAACAAGTCCGGCGGGTCCGTGAACATAAGCTCAATGGCCCGCGCCCCCCTGTCGAACACCCGGAACTCCAAAACATCCGGAGACCAGAGCCGTTGCAACAGCTCGGCCAGGGCTTTGTCGGGTGATAGCAGAAAGGCGGTCTGCTTGCGCTGAAACAGCGAATCTCCAAGGGTATTGGTCATATGGAGAACCTAGCACCACCTACCCTGGAGGTCAAAACAAAGGGGGACTACCCCTTTAACTCCCTAAAGAGGAAAATCAGGCGTTGAGAGCCGCTTCGCGGCAATGATCAGGTGATTTCGCCTCCGGCGGGCAAGGGTTCGCCCCCTTGCATCCCGAGTATGCGCCTTCGGCGCGGACTTTTTCCCCCGTGGCGTTCTGCCTCGAAAGTGAGAATATATTGACCGCAAAAAGGGAAGCTAGCCCTTTAACTCCCTAAAAAGAATAATCAGGCGTTGAAAGCCGCTTCGCGGCAATAATCAGGTGATTTCGCCTCCGGCGGGCAAGGGTTCGCACCCTTGCATCCCTTGTATGCGCCTGCGGCGCGTTTTTTTGTCCGTGACGTTCTGCCGCGAAAGGATGAGGTATAAGATCATGAAACAAACCCCCTCCGCCGTTGGGCGGAGGGGGCGCGCCTGATCGGCTCCTCCGGAGCTGCTCACTTCTCCGGAGGGGAATCCCTATTTTATGATTACCGCCCACTCCGGCAGGGTGTGGAGGTCGACACCCCATACGATGGGCAGCAGATAGAGGACAAACAACGTAATCATGACCGTACCTATAATGTTCAGCCATATGCCCGTCTTGACCATCTGGCCGACGGATATGCAGCCGCTGCCGAAAACCACGGCGTTGGGCGGCGTCGCCACAGGCAGCATGAAAGCGAATGACGCCGCTACGGCCGCGCCCACGATGGTGGCGTAGGGGTGCACGCCTAGGGCGATAGCAGCTGCACCCATAATAGGCACCAGGAGCGTGGCCGTAGCGGTGTTGGAGGTGCTTTCCGTAAGCAAGGTGGTCAACCAGACCACAATTGCCACGAACAACATCAGGTTCAAGCCGTCCAGGCCGGTCAACAGCGAAGCGATGTAAGCGGCCAGTCCGGTTTTCGCAAATCCGTTGGCGATGGCCAATCCGCCGCCGAAAAGCAGAATCACGTTCCAGGGAATCTTAACGGCGGTCTGCCAGTCCAGAAGGAACTGCTTCTTCCGCAGGTTGGTGGGGATCGCGAACATCAGCAAGGCACCGATAATGCCGATGGTAGTGTCATGCACAAAGCTAAAATCCGGGAAAATATCGTTTACGATTGGAAGACTTTCCAGAAAACCACGGCTGAGCCAGCAGATGGCGACAAAGGAACTGACCGCAATAATGCGCTTTTCTTCCGGCTTCATCGGCCCGAGCGCACGGAGTTCGTTTTCAATGATCTCCTCGCTGCCGGTCAGCGTAAGCCCATCCATGGGAAACAGCACTCGGGTCATCAACACCCAGGCGACGGCCATCATGGTTACGCCCAAGGGGAGCCCGAACAGCATCCACTGGCCGAAGCCGATCTGTACGCCGTACATTTTTTCCATCATGCCGACCATGACGGTATTCGCCGGGGTGCCTATAATGGTGGCCACGCCGCCCATGGAAGCGGAATAGGCTATGCCGAGCATCAGGCACTTGCCGAAATTCGACTCCGGTCCGGTGGACGAACAGGCCTTGATCATCCCCGCGTCAAAACCGGTAGCCTGCTTGATGACCGCCAGACCGATGGGAATCATGAGCATGGTGGTCGCAGTGTTCGATACCCACATGGACAAAAAGCCCGTGGCTATCATGAACCCCAGAACCATCCGCCCCGGACTGGCCCCCACAAGGCGTATGGTGTGAATCGCGACGCGCTTGTGCAGATTCCAGCGTTCCATGGTCACGGCCAGGAAAAAACCACCCATGAAAAGGTAGATCAAATGGTTGCCGTAAGGCGACGTGGCCGCACTCGACTTCATGATGCCGAGCAGCGGGAAAAGCGCAATGGGAAGCAGCGAGGTGGCCGGGATGGGGATGGACTCCGTCACCCACCAAATGGCCATAAGGACTGTCACCGCCGCCACACGCCAAGCCTGAATATTCAACCCCGGCGGCGGGGGCAGCATCAACATGGCCACAAAAATCAACGGACCGGCAAAAAAACCGATGTACGCCGCCCTGTCTCCGCTCTTCAACTTGCTACTCATTTCTCCTCGCTCGCGGTTTGCGCTCATCTTCGACACTTCCCGAAGGGGAAAGAGGCAACCATCATGTGCGCCGGCGGTTCAAGGATGCGCTCGCTCAACCTACGTGCTCAACGAACCCGAAACCATGCTGCAAAAGCGATTTTCTGCCCCTCTTGTTACCTGAAACCATTGAGCGGAAAGCAACAGACATGCCATGCCCGTTATACAGAGGAAAAGTCACGAATTTATTGAACCACTTAATATCACAGCTTTTTTAATCGGCAACAATCCGCCTATTCGCCCATTTCATCGGCAGTAAAACGCCAATGCCGTTTTGACGGCGCCCAAGGACAACTTCAATGAGGCAACCTCCCGCACCAACGCCAACGCCGCACCTCCGCAACCGTCCGTCATGATTGATTGACCACTCAACCAATATTTTGCAGCCTATGAAAGCAACGGAGAAAATCAAGCGGACTCCCCCGCAGAATCGGGCTGAATATCGAAACGGAAACGGAGCGATTTTACTGTATATGCATTAATTTATCGGCGGAAATTCGCCGATACGCAGAGAGAACAGGCATTGGATCAGGAGCGTGAAATACCCGCCCGAAGCGCCGCAAGCGGATTGAGCGCGTACCGCGCAACAAACGGAATGAAGGGAAATGGAACCGACAGGATCAGAAGGTCAGGTCAGAAACTTCGAGGAGTTGCCCGGCCATCTCGTCCATGACCTTGTCCAGATCGCTCATGCGGAACTTGAGCTCGATAAGAGCCTCGGGTCGGAGGTAGGCGGTCTGGTCATCCCCGGCGTTGCCGAACTCCAGAAGCCGGACAAGGAAATCGCCGACATGGACGACGCAGGACATGGGCTTGTAGAACTCGGCCAGTTGCGGGGCGTGGTGGCGTGTCATGGCCTCGCGGATATTCGGCGGCAGTCCCCAATGGCGGGCAAGCCAGGCATTGATGCGGTCATGGCCGAAGCCGAGCACGTCTTTCTCGGCCTGAAAGTAGTTCAGGTCCTTGGTCCGAACCGACTCAAGGATGGCGGCGTGGGTATCCGGAAGCTGAACGGCCGTGACGACCTTGCCCAGATCATGAAGCAAACCGGCCACGGCATATTCCTCCGGGTCTTCGAACCCGGCCCGGCGGGCGATGATGTTGCAGGCCGTGGCGCAACCGAGGGAGTGCTCCCACAGCCCCTTCATGGCCTGAACCATCATGTCGAAAACCGAGGTGGAGATGATGATGCCGCGCACCACGTTGAAACCGAGCAGAACAAGGGCGTGCTGGATGGAGCTGATTCGGCCGGGGAAACCGTAGATGGGCGAATTGACCATCTTGAGGACCTTGGCGGAAAGTACCTGGTCCGTGGCGATGACCTTGGCGATGGCCTCGCTTGACGCGTCGGGGTCTTCCACCAGCCGGGTGACCTTGTCCAGCACATTGGGCAGGGTCGGCAGGTCCTTGACCTGCAATATCTCGCCCTTGATGCGGGTTTTGAGATGGTCGTCCATGCTCACGCGCCCTCTCCGCCTTTTTCGGAAGGCTCCCCTTCCCCGGCGGCGTCCGCCTGCTTCACGGCCTTCATCTTCGCTTCCTGAGCGGCGGCCTTGATTTGGAAATACTGGCGCATACGCTCCTTGACCCGCGTCATCCACCTGTCGCCCGAATACCGCCTGAAAAGATGATCCAGACGATCCCGTCGCTCGCCCCAACGCGTCCCGGCCCCGGCGCCGCCCATGTCCACAGGATGGCCTTGCACGGTGATGCGCTCGATATTCATGGCCTCAAGCCGCGAAATGAGACTTTCGGTCAGCTCCATGCCTTCGGCCATGATGGTCATGCCCCCCTCCTTGGTGACGGGCTTGGCCAGCTTCATGCCGGGTGCTGCGAGATTGATGGGTATTTTCTGCATGGCGATTCATTGTAGGAACTGCGGCCCAGGGAATCCAATACACTGCGGCCGCGCGTCCCACAACCCCGCTTAATCAAATCTTATCAAAGAAGATCAGACAGCCCATGACCACAAAAGCCACGGCGGCAATTTTTTTGATGACCTCGGGGGAAATATACTGACAGATGAACTGCGCGAACATGACTCCAAGGAAACTGACCAGGACCAGCGCCAGGGATGAACCGAGAAAGACGGTCCAGGGTTTCTGAGTCTTGGCCGTCATGAGCATACAGGCAAGCTGTGTCTTGTCCCCGAGTTCCGCCACAAACAAGGTGCCGAAGGTGGTTACGAGAAGTTTCCAATCCATATTATCCTCAAATAATCATTCTTCCCGGGCAAGGTACCACATGCCGGGCAGTTGGCTTACCGCGCCGCGCATCTCCAACATGAGAAGAACGCGGCTGACCGTGGCCGAGTCCCAACCGAGCTCTCGCCCCAGGGAATCAATATGCATTTTATCGACGGAATCGAGAATATCCATAATCCGCTTCTCGTCCGCGCTCAAAACCATCGCCTCCCGTTCAACCAGGGGCGGCCGTTTCCGAGGTTTCCGCCCACCGCCGCAATCAGCCATGGCGGGCGCTTTCTTCTTTTTGACCACGGCTCGGGCCACGTCAACCCCCGCGTCCCCGCCGTCGGGGTCAGGGTCGGGGACTTCGGCCAGCTCACGGGCGAAATCGAAGCGCAATATCTCAACGATATCCGAAGCGGACTCCACAAGCGCCGCTCCCTGCTTGATAAGCTTGTGGCAGCCGGTGAAGGTCGGCTGGCCGAGGGGACCGGGAAGGGCGAAGACGTCCTTGCCCTGCTCTCCCGCCAGTCGGGCGGTTATCAGGCTGCCGCTGTTGTGAGCGGCCTCCGCCACCAGCACGCCCAACGACAGACCGCTGATGAGCCGGTTGCGCACCGGGAAATGCCTGCCCCGGGGCTCCATACCCGGAGCGAACTCGCTGACGACAAGACCTTTGCCGTAGAGCTCCCGGCGCACGTCGCTGTTGCCCTGGGGATAGTCCACATTCAGGCCGCAGCCGAGTACCGCGATGGAAGATCCAAGCCCCTTGAGGCCGCCCAGATGCGCCTGGCGGTCAATGCCGAGCGCCAGGCCGGAAATGACCGTTATGCCTATCTCGGAAAGCTGCGCGCTGATCCTTCCGGCGGTTTCCAGCCCGAGCCGGGTGCACTCCCGGGCTCCGACCACGGCGACGCCGGGGTTGCCCAGAAGGGTCGTGTCGCCGCGCACGTAAAGCAAGGCTGGAGGGTCGGGAATTTCCTTCAGGGAAGCGGGAAACCGGGGATCGAACCAGGTGACCACGTCCATGTCCAGCCGCCTGGCCTCCTTGAACTCGGCCTCGGCCTTTTCCCGCCAGACTTCCCGGGCGCAGGCCCGGGCCTGGGCGCGGGACGACAACTCCCGGTCGTACCAGGATGCGGCGTCGCGCACGGCTTCATACGCGCTCGGATACACGGCGAAAAGCTCGCGCCACACCTTGGCCCCCAGCCCGGGAGTATGCTTGAGAGCCAGACAGGCGAAGAATTCTCGTTGCAGGTCCATATACCCAGCTCAACCTCTTAAAAAACGGCAAGGCCGGTTCCCGGACAGGGAAACCGGCCCTCCGACACGCCTGGACGAAACGGCTGACTAGCCGCCCAGCCTGGCCAATTCCTTGCGGCCAAGCCCGGCTGCGGAGGACTTGGGAAAATCCTCCACCAAAGCGCGCAGGTAGAAAATCGCGTTGTCCGGGTCGCCCACCCGGTCGTAGGACATGCCGATCTTGAGTAAAGCCGCGGCGGCCTTGTCATGCTTGGGGAACCCGCCCGTGACTTCCTTAAAGGTCAGGATGGCCTGGGCGTAATTCCGTTCGGAATAATAGGTCTCCCCCTTCCAGTACAGCGCGTTTGCCGCCAGTTCGTCTTTCGGATACCTGACCGCGAAATCGTCGAAGATTGTCCGTGCCCCCGCAAAATCGCCTGCATTGTACAGGGCGTATCCCCGTTCATAAAGCGTCTTCGGGTCAGATGCAGGCGCAGGCTTCGGAGCCGCTTTGGGAGCGGCCTTGGGAGTCGCTTTGGCCGGAGCGGGCGTCACGACCTCGGGTTCGGGCGGGGTCTGGGCGGGGCCGGGCACCTTGGCCCACGGCTGTTCCGCTTCACTTTTCACAGCGGACGTTCCTTCCTCAACAGGCTTGACGCCTTCCACCCAGCCATTTTCATCGGGCTTGAGTTCCTCGGCCCAGGGACTGTCGCCGGACGTGCCCTCGGTCGATACCGCCCCCCCCCCGGCCTGCCCGGCGCGCAATGCGGCCAGTTCGGCCTCGGCGGCGGCGATGCGTGCTTCTAGCTTACTGCGTTCCAAGGCATCCGCGTCCGCCATCTTGCGCTGTTGCTCCCGAAAATTGAGAAAGCTCTCTTCAAGGCTCTTGATGCGCCATTCCGTGCTCGCAGCCTCGGTCCCGGCGTTTTTCCCAGTGGAGGCACAGGCGACCAGCGGCAGGCAGGCCAGGGCAAGCAGAAGAAGTTTCAGGCATTTCATTGGAAGGAATCTCCGCGCGGTCTTGTTTGAACGTTTCATAGGCAATAGGCGATACACGGATTTTTTGCAAGGAATCAGATGGGCCACGTCATCTTCGGCCGGGAAATGCGCCCTTGCGCGCAACACGTTTTTCAGGCAAAAAAGCGCCCACGGGGCACGGTCTCGCCTCGGCAACCCTACCGGAGTCCATCGATCATGAACACCCAAGAAACCCTGGTTCTCGTCGGCTACATGCTGGCCCCCTCCTTTTTCAGTCTGCTCGGCATGGCCGCCCTCGGCAGTCCGGCCATCGCGCTCCTGGCGGAACTCACCGCCAAAAGCAGGAAAAAAGTCTTTTTCGACAAATACGGCCAGCAAACCGCAAGCTTGGGGCTTGTCCTCATTATTGCCCTGGTTCTCCTCTGCGGAGCCTCCATGGGCATCACCATGACCAAATTCCCGACCCTCTATGAGGCCTATCTCACCCCCGGCTCGCCCTTCTTCAACGGCCTGGCCGCCCTGGGCGTGTTCGTGGTTGCCGGACTGATCTATTTCCTGACCTGGAAAAAGCTGCGCAACGCCAAGGCGGCCCACATCGCTTTCGGCATGTTGGCTTCCCTGGGAGCTTTCATCGGGCTGGCCATCATCCTTCCGGCCAAGCTGGCCTTCAATTTTTCCCAGGCCGAACCCGCTGCGGACGCCCTGTCCAGCACAACGATCCTCGCCCTGCCCATGTCGGCTATGTACGCCCTGCTCATCCTGTCCGCCGCCGCCGCACTGAGCCTTCCCTACGTCATCACCCGCAGGAAGAAGGACGATTTCGGACGCGATTACTACAACTTCGCCCTTCGCATCGCCGCCCGCTGGTCCCTGCTGCCCATGATCGGCTTCCTGGCCTGCCAGGGCTGGCTTTTCTCCAGGTTGCCCGAAGACATCAAGACCCTTGTTCTGGGAACCCCGCTCGCCTACGTCTGGGTCGCGCTGGTCGCCATCGGCGCGATCTGCGCCTTCATCTGGCTGTTCATGGGCCGCAGCGAATCCCCCCTGCGTCTCAAGGGGCTGGCCTTCCTTGCGGCCGCCCTGTTCTGGGTCATGCACGCCCTCAACGTCACCCTGTTCATCAATTTCATAACCATGATGTAACCCGACGACGCATGACGGCAAAAAAGGCCGGGAAGCTCTCGCTTCCCGGCCTTTTTGTTGGGTTTGTCCCGTCTAATGAATGCGCGGCTGGGAACCGGGCACGCCGCCGCCGAAATCTACAGGAGACGCGTAAAAAGTCTGCATCCACTCATTCTCGTCAAGCGGTTCGAACCTGCTCTTCACCGGCTCGAAACGAATCGGCAGCCCGGCATTCACACCTTTCAGCGGCTCCTGATCCTTCATGGCCACCTTGCCGTTGACTATCACGTGCAGGATTCCCGTAGAGGGCAGGGTCCCCTTGGCATAGGTCGAATTGTCGGTCACGGTCTCGGGGTCAAAAATCGTAATGTCAGCAATCATGCCCATCTGCATACGACCGCGTTCCCGCATGTCCCGCAAGCCAGTATCGCCCAACGGCTTGGCATAATTATAGCTCGTCATGGCAACCGCCTGCATCAGCGGGATGTCGTTTTCCCTGGCGATACGCAACACCTTGGCGAATGACCCGGCAAAACGGGGATGGGTATTCGGAAAATTTTCGTAAGGGGTATCCCAGGTCAGGCCGTCATCGGGAAACAGCGGCATTCCGTCGCTGCCGATGGCCACTCCGGGCAGTCTGATCCAGTTTACAACCCACTCGTCCGGGCATTTGTAAACGATAACCGCCCGGGTGGGTTCCTTTTCAAGCATCTCCTCGCGGGTCTTCTGGGTATAGAATTCCCCTGTCGCCACGTCCTGAAGAGTCTCTTCATACTTGTTGCCCAACGTTTTCACCCAGACTTCCGGCTCCAAAAAAACGGCGTTCAGGGCGGTGGAACCTGCGCTGTAGGGATAAATCTCGCCCCAGACGTTATACCCCCGCCCCCGCATGTTCACCAACAACTCATGCACGAGGTTATAGCCAGCGTTATTGAAATGCGCAGCAATGGCGGACGAGCCCAGTGCGGCGGCATTGGCCAGCATTTCCTGAATGCCGTTTACTTCGCCGACATCGTCCCCCGGCGTATAGCGGAAATGCATGTCGATAAAACGGCCGTATCGGTTGCCAAGGCGTTGCAGTTCGTAGACCTCGCGGGCCGAAACCCCGGCGCGCATATACCCCAGGGTGGACCCGATGCCGAGACCTCCCTGCTGCAACCCCTCATCGATATTCGCAAGAATCCTGTTGCCCTGCTCCAGGGTCGGACGGGTTATGGACCACCCCTGCTTGACGCGGGAATAAATGGCGTCCGGGGTATTGATATATTTCCACCCGTTGAAGCCGTCGAGTACTGCCGCTCTGGCGAATTCATGCGAAACGGCCACACCGAAATTGACCGAGGCCTGGCCTTCGCGCTGTTTGTACCATTTGTCGACCAACGGACCATAGGCGCCCACTTCCAAGTCCATGATGGTTGTGCGGCCATCCCGAAGCATCAGCCGATAGGCATATGGCTCAATGCAATGCTGATGTCCGTCGATGAATCCCGGCGCAACGACCAGCCCTTCAGCGTTGAGTGTTTCCCGGCCCGAAATCTTGCCTTCGGTGATGATCGCGATGCGACCATCCTTGACGCCGACGTTGGCGACCTTGTCGTATTCCGTTTCCGGGTCCATTACCCGCCCGCCCAGAATAGCAATATCATATTCCTCGGCCATGCCCGATTTCACAGCGACCAAAACGATGGCTACAACCGACAATAATATAAATATTTTTTTCATGCCCACCTCACAAATTTACGGGTAACACACCAAAAGAATCACGATTTCATCTTACCCCCATCTTATTAATTCGCAACCCTATATCGCCCTGCGCGATCATTCAAACTAGACGCAAGGAAAGGTCCAATCGATACACTTCCGGAAAAGAAAAGAGGGAAAGCCCGTTATGCGGCTTTCCCTCTTGCTTTCTCTGGCGTTAGAAACTCTCTATCGGCCGGGAATGGCCCCCGCCACGACAAGCGGCTCCTTGCGGCCAAGCTGGGTGGAGAGGCTGTAAATCTCATGCGGATCGAGAATGAGGACCACCGATCCGTCGCCCATGATAGTCGCGCCGGACAGTCCCTTGAGATTAAAATTGTTGAGATACTGGCCAAGCGGCTTGATGACGATCTCCTGCCTTTCGAGGAGCCGGTCCACGACCAGTCCGAGCCGCCGGTCGTTGTCCTGAATAACGACCATGGGCAGAACGTCGCGCTCTGCCATGGACTGAGGCATGTCGAGCAGTTCGGCCAACTCGACGATGCCGAGAACTTCGCCCCGCAGGGTGACGGCCTTGCGGTTGTTGATATCCGAGAGCTTCTCCACTTCGATCTTGGTGGTCTCGGACACGGCGTCCAGGGGGATGGCGAAGGTGTCGCCCGCTACCTGAACCATGAGCGCGTCGATAATGGCCAGGGTCAGCGGCAGGGTCAGGGTCAGTTTGCTGCCCTTGCCGACTTCGGACTGGGTGTTCACGCTGCCCTTGAGGTTCTTGATGTTGGTCTTGACCACATCCATGCCCACCCCGCGCCCGGAGATGTCGGTGACTTTTTCGGCGGAGGAAAAGCCCGGCGCGAAGATAAGGTCCAACGCCTCGCGGTCATCCATTGCATTGGCCTCTTCCTGGGTGATGATCCCCTTGCGCACGGCCACTTGCCGAAGTTTTTCCGGGTCCATGCCCCTGCCGTCGTCCTCCACCTCGATGGCCACGGAGTTGCCCTTGTGGTAGGCGCGCAGCCAAACGTGGCCCTTGGGCTTCTTGCCCGCCGCTATGCGGGTCTCCTCGTCCTCAAGACCATGGTCGACCGCGTTGCGGACCAAATGGACCAGCGGATCGCCGATCTCCTCCACCACGGACTTGTCGAACTCGGTTTCCTCGCCTTCCATTATCAGTTCAACCTGCTTGCCGGACTTGCGGCTCAGGTCTCTGACCAGGCGGGGGAAACGGGAAAAGACGGTCTGCACCGGCACCATGCGGACCTTCATGATGGTGTCTTGGAGGTCGTCGGAAATGCGGGCCATGGCGTACGTGGTCTCGGTAAGCTGCTGCGCGACCACATGCACGTCCTCCTGTCCCTCTTCCAGGGCTCGGGCGAGCATGGCGTAGCGGTTTCGGTTGATGATAAGCTCGCCGATGACGTTCATGAGGTGATCCAGCTTATGATGATCCACGCGGATCGTGCTGGACGCCTTGGGTTTGGCCGGGGCCTGACCGCCGCCGGTCTTGGCTGGGGCGGCGGAAGCGGCGTTCCTTGCCGTCGGAACGGGCTCGGCCTCAGGCTTGGCGGCGGGACGCGCGGCCGGAGCGGGCTTGACCTCGGCTCGGGGCGCGGAAGGCCGCGCCGGAGCGGGTTGCGGAGCCGGAACAACGGCCTCCACCGGTTCGGGCTCAGCCCCGGAAACGGCTTCATGCACGGCCCCGCTCTCGGGAACGCCGGGCAAATCCTTGATGGCCGCCATAATCATGTCCTTCAAAATGGCGTATTCCTGCTCCAAGATGTCGAGCATCAATGAAAAATCCATGTCCGAGTTGCGGGCTTGGTCCACCAGCCCCACCGTCCGGGCCGCGTATTCCTTGATCTCGTCGAATCCCATATAGCCCGTGGAATTCTGAATGGTCTGGAAAGCCCGGTACAGACCGTCGATGATATCCTTCTGGCCGGAATCTTCGCGGAGGAGCCGGAAGGCGACCACCACGGCCTCAAACTGCTGCTCGACGGTCTGAATGAACAGGGTCACATCCTCGGGATCGTACTCGGCGACGGGTTCGGACTTCGGCGCTCCGGCGGGTTCGGAGGCCGATTCGGCGGCCTGTCTGCCCACGGGCACGGCTCCGGCCACCGCAGCCACACTGCCGTCCTCGGTGACTTTTCGAAGCACCTGAACCATGACGCTCGTATCGAGCGGCGCCACCCGGCCATTTTCCAGGTCGACCTTGCCCACCAGGGCCTCGATGAGGTCAACGGTCGCCAGGAGCAGATCGATAAGCCCCTGGCTGGAGGCCATCTCGCCCTTGCGCACCCTGTTCAACAGGGTTTCTGCCTCGTGCGTCAGGGAATTGAGTTCCTTGAACCCGATGATGCCGCTGTTGCCCTTGAGGTTGTGAAAATAGCGAAACGTATCGTTGATGAGCTCATCGTTGCCGCCCGGATCGCCTTCCAAGTCCAGGAGGCATCGGTTCAGATTCTCGACGATCTCCTGCGCCTCTTCGAGAAAGTCGGCCAGATGCCCCTCGCCCACAGTGGTCAGCGCATACGGAGAGGGATCGAAATCGGGATCGGGTTGCGGATTGAAAGCGTTCATTTCGGCATCTCCGGCATCGCCCGCCATAACGGACTCCGGTTCAAGGTGTTCAGGTTCAGGCATAATCTCGAACTCGACGGCAGGCGCTTCGACAACAGGTTCGGCCCCGGCTTCGACAGGCGGAACGCCGCCCTCTTCCGGAAGCTCCCCGAGCAGGGCCGCCTCGATCCGGGCGATGATGGGAGCGGTGTCCACATTCCCCTCGACGCCGCTGGTCTCCAGGTTGTCCACCATGGTCCGCAGGGCGTCGGTCGCCGAAAGGATCAGGTCCATGATGGAACCGGTCACGCGCATGGAGCCCTGACGCAGTTCGTCCAGAATATTTTCGGCCTTGTGGGCCAGCCCGTTGATCTTGTTCAAACCGAGAAAGCCCGATGCCCCTTTGAGGGAATGCATGGGCCGAAATATCTCGTTGAGAAGGCCGAGGTTGTCCGGGCTCTTCTCCAGTTCGAGCAAATTGGGCTCGATGGTCTCCAAATGCTCTTTGGCTTCAGCGAAAAAATCGGACAAGATTTCCGGATCAATAAAGTCCTGGCTCATCGAGATTCCTTTAGCGGCTGCGGGCCCATAGGCCTGTCGCCCGCCGCATCGATTGCATTAACACGCCGTCGCGAAACGAACGGCTATCCCAACAGCATCTTGACATTGCGAACAAGTTTCTCCGGCTGGGCGGGTTTGATCATGTACAGATTCGCGCCCACGGTCAATCCGGTCTGGATGTCCTTGTCCTGGCCCTCGGTGGACAGCACCACGATCGGAATGTCCCTGTACGCGGCCTGTTCCCTGACGGTTTTGATGAATGTCAGCCCGTCCATACGGGGCATGTTCACGTCGGACACGATCAGGTCCACCTCGGACAGACTGTACAGCTTTTCCAGGCCGTCCAGCCCGTCCTCGGCCGTAGTAACCTTGAAACCTTCCTTCTTCATGATGAAGGCCACAAGGTTCCTGACTGTTTTGGAATCGTCCACTATCAAAATATGTTTAGGCATAACTCCCCCTTAATTAACACGGCAGGCGTCATCTTATCAAATCCGCAACCGAACATGTCCTACTCCTCCTTCTGATAAATGATGGCGCCGGGGTAATGAATGGGCTTGAACGCACGGGTGATGTTGTGCAGCGACTCGGAATGGCCGATGACGAGATAACCGCCGGGAAGCAGGTTGTCGTAAAAGGCGTTGATGACCCGCTTCTTCATCTCATCGTCGAAATAAATGATGACATTGCGACAAAAAACGATCTGCGACCGCTCGACTCGCCTGAGCTGCAAACGGTCCTTGAGGTTGATCTGTCCGAAACTCACGAGCCGCTTGACATCGGGCTTGATCTTGTTCTGTCCGTTATCGCGATCGAAGTAGCGCGCAATGATCTCCTCCGGCGTGGTCCGCAGGGTGTAATCGTTGTACACGCCCCGCCGCGCCGACTCCAGCACACGCTCGGAGAGATCGTTGGCGGTGATGCGAATGTCCCAGGATGCGAGTTCCGCCTTGAGCATCTCGCGAAGAATGATGGAGATGGTATAGGGCTCCTCGCCGGTCGAGCAGCCAGCCGACCACAAGCGCAGCCTCCTCCCCTTCTTCCGGCAGGAATCGAGAACGCGGGGCAGCACCTCTTCCTGAAAGACCTTCAACTGAGGCGGATTGCGGTAGAAGCTGGTTTCGTTGGTGGTGATGACCTCGAAAAGCTTCTTCATTTCCGCGCCCTTGGCCGGGTCGAACCGAAGCAGATTGTAATACTCGTCGAAATTTTTCAGGTTGAGCTTCTTAAGCCGGTTCCCGAGCCGGTTTTCCAACAGGTACTTGCGGTTGTCCGCGATATGGATGCCGCATTCGGCATAGATGAAATCCCGCAGATTGGAAAACTCCTGATCCGTGATCTTGAGTTCCTTGCCGAGGGATATGGTTTTCGAGAAGAGAGACGACATTCCTGTGAGACGCTCCTACATTTCCTGTATCTTGGAGATGGCTTCTTCCGCGGCGCTGACCAATTCGTACTCGTCGCGGTTGGTCACTTCCAGCAGGGCCGCAAAGGCCTCGCTGCCGCCGATGTTTCCAAGAGCCTCGACGGCCTTCATGACCACGAACCGATTGGAGTTGTCCAGCATGTCGATCATGAGCGGCACGGCTTCGGTCGTGGCGTGCTCGCCCAAGGCGTCCATGGCCCGGATTTTGACCCAGTCGTCCTCGTCGTTCAGGGCGTCAAGGAGGTGGGGAACCATCTCCCGGTCATAGTGCCGCCCCATGATCTCGACCACCGTCAGGCGGACATCCTTGCTCTCGTCGAACAGCCTGTGCAGGACCAAAGGCCGCCACGCCGCATCATCGCCGCCGGAAGCGGCCAGGGCCTCCACGGCCACTTTGCGGATGTCGGGGACTTCGTCCTCCGCGGCCTGGGTCAGGATGTCGAGATTCTCCATGGGGCCGAGCTTGCCCAGGGCATAGGCGGCCATCAGCCGATTAATGGGCTCTGGCCTGCCGAACATTTCCTGGAAACGCGCCTGGACGTCGGGGCCGCCGATGGCGATGCACGCATCCAGCGCGGCTTCCTTGACGTCATCGTACGGGTGTTCCATGAGCGGAAAAATCCGGTTCACCACCTCGGACAGCCGGAGCTTCTCGCCAAGCAGGTAGACCGCGCTTTTGAGCACGGTGCCGTCCTGATGCTCGTTGAGAATTTTGATGAAGAAATCCTTTGTCTGCTCATCGCCTTTTGCGGCCACCACGCCGACGATCTGCCGCTGCACGGGCAAAGAGGCCTTCCAAAACGCCTCCATGAGCACCTGACAGACACAGTCGTCCAAGGTACAGGCGTTCGGGGCGATCTGGGAAAGGACCTGCACGGCCACGCGAGCCTCGTCCTGGTCTTCGCCGAGCAGCACGGTCTTGAGGGCCTCGGTCAGACCGATCTGGGCCAGGAAGCCGATAATCAGTTGCAGCCGATCGTGATCGCGGTCAGGGTCCAACCTTCCGGCGATACTGAGGATGCCTGCGGAAGCTTCCTCTCCGCCGACATAGGCCAATCCCTGAATGGCCGCATCCTGAATTTCCTCGTCCTCATCCTGCAACGCCACCAGCAGATATTGCCTGAACCGCTCGCGCTCCTCGTCGCTGAGCAGGGTCAGCGACTTGCCGCCGAGAATTTTGACTATGGCCTTGACGATCTTGTTGCGCAACGCCGTGGGGGAGTCGGCGATCCTTCTGAGGAGCATGGTCACGGCCTTGACGTTGCCCATCTCGCCCAGGGAATCGATTATCATGGAGGCGACCAGGTCCGAGGCCCCGTCCAAGGCTTTGACCAGGGCGTCCACCGAGCTGGTGTGCCCGATCTTGGTCAGGGCCTCAATCACGGAATACTGAACCCATTCCTCATCGTTTATGGCCTGATTCAGGCAGTGAATGGCGTCCTCCATGCCGAGTTCGCCCAAGCTCACAGCGGCCTGATAGCGGACGTTGACCTCGGGGTCGCCAAGGAGTGCTTCGCAAAGGGGCTGAACAGCCAGGAGACTCCCGGTGGAGCCGAGAATATCGGCCACGAAGATACGGATGTCCGGGTCATCGTCCATGGTCAGGTCGATGAGCGACGGCATGTCCTGGTTGCCCACCTCGCGCAGGATATCCATGGCCAGATTGCGCACGGAAGCCTCGTCGGAACGCAACAGCGGTATGACCGCTTCCACGGTCTCCCGACCGCCGATCTTGCGCAGGGAACTGTCCACGGCCTCCTGGATGCCCAGATGATTGGTCTTGAGCAGTTCGGCCAGCCTGGGCACGGCCTCGACACAGTTGTCCTCGCCCGCCCTGAAGGCGCTCTCCCGGACAATCTCCTTGTTGTCGCTGCTCAACAAGGCCAAATATTCGGTACAATCCGCCATGACGTCAGACCTCCCCCCTTCCGGTTCGCGGGTCGTTGGTTATTTGTAAAGATTAGCCAGGATGGACTCGGCCATGTCGTCAAGATCCACTATCTCGTCCGCCAGATTCTCCTCCACCACGGCCTTGGGCATACCGTAGACCACACATGTGGAGTCGCTCTGGGCCAGCGCGCGCCCGCCCTTCGCCTTGAGGTCGCGAATGCCTTCGCACCCGTCGTTCCCCATGCCGGTCAGGATGACGCCGAGCCCACGTCGGCCCACCGCCTCGGCCACCGAGCTGATAAGCACGTTGGCCGAGGGTTTGTAAAGGGCTTCGGCGGGCTCGTCCGTGACCACAATCTCGATGCGGCTGATCTTCTGGTCCAGGACGATATGCCTGCCGCCGGGGGCCACGAACGCATGGCCGGGCTTAAGGATATCGCCGCTCTCGGCTTCCTTGACCTTGATCTTGCTCACGCCGTCAAGCCGGGCCGCAAACGGTCCGGTAAAGGCTGCCGGCATGTGCTGGGCGATAACGATGCCTGCGGGAAAATCCGCAGGCAGCGAGGAAAGGATCTTCTGAACCACAGGCGGGCCGCCGGTGGAAACGCCGATGGCCACCACGTCGCGCAACGGCCGTCCCCCCAGCTTGGGCGCGGACACGGGCCGGGGCGTCCTGCGCTGAACGGCGGAGCGGACGGCGTGGCGCATTTTTCGGGCGGCCACGGTCTTTACCCGTTCAATGAGGTCCCGTTCGATCTTGATGATATCGAGGGACACCTTGGAAAGCTGCTTGGGAATGAAGTCCACGGCGCCGAGCTCCATGGCCTTCAGGGTGGACTCCGCGCCCTCGGTGGTCAGGGAGCTGACCATGAGCACGGGCCGGGGTGATTCCATCATTATGTGCCGCAGGGCGGTCAGACCGTCCATCTCGGGCATCTCGATGTCCATGGTCACGACATCCGGATCAAGCCGGCGCACCATGTCCAGCCCTTCCCGGCCGTTGCGGGCAACCCCCACCACGGAGATGTCGGGGTCCTTATCGAGCATCGTGCTGATGGCCTTGCGCATGAATGCGGAATCATCAACGACGAGAACTTTAATCACGTATGCAACTCCTTGGAAAACGGCCTGTTGCGGATTTCCACTCCCCCGGAACCCCCGGGACTGCGGGAAAATGCCCGCATATGTACGCCTGCGGCCGATTATGACTCGGCAGGATATCATTTTGTCTTTCAATCTCCGACTTTAAGTGGCTTTTGCCTCTTTGTCCACAACCTTAACTTTAATTGAAATTTTCCCTTGCCTTTTCATCAGCCCTACGCTAAACACCTCTCCTCACGTGCATCGGGATGTGGCTCAGTCTGGTAGAGCGCTGCGTTCGGGACGCAGAGATCGGAGGTTCAAATCCTCTCATCCCGACCAGAAAAGATAAGGGTTTACGGAGATACTCCGTAAACCCTTTTTTAATTTATATCCTATTGCTACCCACAACCAATCTTAGCCTCAACTTTCTTACAAAATTTATAAAAATTTTCATGAGCAATGAGAATACCAACTGGTCAAACTTGGGGGCTCGCTCGCCCTTTACAGCGCACAAACACAACTGCCGAAGGCTACGGTTAGAGCTTTCCCACACTGAAACATTCGACAAGACCAATAGATGTCTACTTATCGCATGTTGATTCTTGTTTAAATTGTTTGTATTGAGTGGCGCTACTTACCTACGAGAATACTGAAACAAAGTTGCTTTTAACTCCAACTGGGTTGAGATAAGATGCCAGACATGAGCAAAGCTGAATTTACTATTTTCTATGATGGCGAAGCCTTACGCGGCAGCAAAATGGAGGTACGCGACCTAGCTCCCGCACTACTCGCCGTGGGGGAGTTGCTCGAACGGGCAAATGCGGTCTTGAATGGAGACGAGTTGACCGTAAAGGTGAATATCAAAGCGTTTGAAGCCGGTTGTTTCGGCATCTCGTTTGAGGTGGTTCAATCTTTTACCAGTCAGGTCGCTTCCTTTTTTTCTCCAGGGAGCGATGTGCGCGAGGCCCTAGAGATATTAGGGCTTATCGGCATAGCTCCCCTTGGGCTAGCAGGGGGACTTTGGGGATTGCTGAAAAAGGCTCGGGGAAGAAAGGCAACACGCATCAAATCAATTCCTAACAATATGGCTGAGATCACTTTTGACCAGCAGGGGCAAATTGAAACCATCAAGGTCAATGGTGATGTGGCCTCTTTGTTCGCTAATGCAGCAGTTCGGAAGGCAGTGGATCGGGTCGTGGAACCATTGCGGACTGAAGGCATCGACTCACTTTGCTTGGGTACGCAAAACGAACAAATCCCCTTGGCCGAGAAAAAGACTGTGGACTACTTCAATCCCCCGGACATTGAGCCTGTTCTCCTGAACGCGGGAGAACCCCCACAGGACCGTTTTTTCTCGATAGTCTCCCTAAGTTTCAAAGAAGACAACAAATGGCGTCTTACGGACGGCTCAACGCCCATCAGCGTAAAGATTACTGATAAGAACTTTTTAAAAGACGTCGATGAAAACCGCATCAACTTTGCAAAAGGCGACACTCTCAAAGTTCGTTTGAAAACTATTCAAATGCAAACGGCAGACGGATTGAAAACCGAATATGAAGCATCCAAAATCCTTGATCATATCAAACGAGACAGACAAGCTTATTTACCAGTAGAATAACTGAGGAGAAAGCCCATTTGGAAATAAGGCTTTTCCTAAGATAATGCGAATGGGCGAGAACGACATGACGCTATGGACAGACGAAGATCAGGTCAACTGGAAGCAGGCTTACACCTCACTCATCGAGTTCGGGCGAGCTGGGCTAACGTCTTCGGCCTTCCTGAACGGAGGCGCTGCCGCAGCTATTGTTGCCGCCGGGGCTGCCGATCCAACCGTTATCCTGAAACAGTTGTTCTGGGCCTTATTATGTTTTTGTACAGGTGCAGCATCAGCTCTTTTTGCTCTTGGCTTTGCCTATTTCGCGGAGTTTTGCTTAATGCAACAACATCGAGGGGCCAATAGCATTCCAAAATATAAGCGATACGAAGCCCCCACACGCTGGCTGGCAACAGGAGCAGGAGCAGCTTCTATTATTATGTTTGTTGTAGGGATTTGGGCAGCGTTTTATGTCTTAAGCTAAGCGACGTTCCTGGCCACCGCCCGGCCCAGACTCCAGCAATCCCCCAAAAGACAGAGTCCAGGCCAATTATGCTGCATAGAAATAGGTCCAAGAAACTGAACCACAGTTTAAAGTGGACGCGAGAAAGCCAAATGCAGCTTTAGTGTTCAAAAAAAAGCATAGAATAACTGCGAAATTCAAGCCACGTTCAGCAGTTTATCCCACAACTTCCCGCCGACCATTATGCAGGTTCTCCACTATGTGACCCGGTTCGATGAGAGCCGTATTCTTCCTGAAATCGAAAAGAGAAATCCTTTCAATTTTGGGGGAATTTTGGCATAGGGAGTCCCTGCCTAAAGCATGATTTTAATCAATTCAAAGGGATTTAGAATGACGATATTAGGAACAGCCAAAACGGCATCAGCAAAGAAAATGATGCTTCTCGGTGGTGGGGAACTCGGTAAGGAAGTTGTGATCGAAGCGCAGCGTCTTGGCGTTGAGGTTATTGTGGTTGACCGCTACGAAGATACTCCGGCCATGCAGGTGGCGCACCGCTCTTATACCATGTCCATGTTGGATGGTGACGCGCTTCGCCGGGTTATCACGGAAGAGAAGCCGGACTATATCGTGCCTGAGATTGAGGCCATTGCCACGTCTACTTTGGTCGAGCTTGAAAAAGAGGGATTCAATATTGTCCCTACCGCCAATGCGACGAAGCTGACAATGGATCGTGAAGGCATTCGGCGTCTTGCCGCCGAGAAGGTTGGCCTGACCACGTCGCTTTACCGCTTCGCCGATACGGAAGAAGAATACCGGGCGGCAGTGGCCGAAATCGGTATCCCGTGTGTAATCAAGCCTGTCATGAGTTCTTCCGGAAAAGGACAATCCATCGTAAAGAGTGAGGCTGATATCCAAAAGGCTTGGGATTATTCCCAGTCCGGCGGCCGTACCGGTAAAGGGCGTATCATCATCGAGAAATTCATACCTTTTGATTACGAGATTACCCTTTTAACCGTGCGCCACGTTGATGGAACAACGTTTTGCAAGCCGATTGGGCACCGACAAGAAAACGGGGATTACCGTGAATCCTGGCAGCCGCAACCCATGAGCGAGGCGGCTCTTGCGAAAGCTCAAGAATATGCGCGCAAGATCACGGACGCCTTAGGCGGGCGTGGCATTTTTGGCGTTGAGCTTTTTGTGAAAGATGACGATGTTATCTTCAGTGAAGTCTCTCCTCGCCCCCACGATACAGGATTGGTGACCGTCATCTCTCAGGATTTGAGTGAATTTGCCCTGCATGTAAGAGCTGTTTTGGGCTTGCCGATTCCGGGTATTCGTCAATACGGAGCCGCCGCCTCGAGTGTGATTTTATCTAATGGCACATCCGACAAGCCCGCCTTTGCTGGCGTTGATGTCGCCCTTCGTGAGGCAGATACAAAGGTTCTGATTTTCGGCAAAGGCGAATGCGCTGGAGTCCGCCGCCTTGGCGTAGCGTTGGCCCTTGCCGACGACGTTAAGGATGCTGTAGAAAAAGCCAAAAGAGTTTCTTCTGCTGTAACTATTTCATATTAGTAGGACTTTGAATCGCTCAAATGACCGGCGAACGCCTGTAGAGCGGAAGTTTTACACCCGTTTCTTGTCCCTTAAATCTGACTTGTTCGTTACACGTAACAAAGCCGAGTGCGTATGAACGCGCTCGGCTTTGTTTATCGTATTCAGCAGGGCAATCATAATAAAGCACACCACCCGCTTTCGCGGCAGGACACGCTGAGCGGGATATAGCCCGCGCCGAAGGCGCATACAGGGGATGCAAGGGGGCGAACCCTTGCCCGCCGGAGGCGAAATCACCCGACTATTGCCGCAAAGCGGCTTTCAACGCCTGATTTTCCTCTCCAGGGAGTTGCAGGAAAAGTTCCCCCAAAAAAACACCCTCGGATATATTCAGCAAAGGCGGCGGCGTACGCGCTGCGTGCCGCGCAGGGGGCAAATTTAATATTGACTTTTTTGACCCCCGCCCATACTTCGTTTTCGCATTGAAACGATTAACTCGAATCAATGAACCACAATACCGGGTTTTCCCGAGTCCACTTGGCGGGAGGATTTATGAGTGACCCCTACCCTGGAAAGATGGACCACTGAACGGTCCACGGAACTCTATGGCGTCCGTGAATGGGGTGCCGGCTTTTTCGGCATTTCCCAATCAGGCGAATTACAGGTAACCGCGGAGCCAGGCAATTTTGCCAACGCGGTAAGTATTCCCGAGATTATCGAAGGGGTGCAGGAACGCGGCTTGGATATGCCCGTGCTCCTGCGCATCGAGAACATCCTCGGAACCCAGATTTCCCTGCTCAACAACAGTTTCCAAGCGGCCATCAACAGCCTCAGTTATCGGGGCTCGTATCTTGGCGCTTACCCCATCAAGGTCAACCAGCAACAACAAGTGGTGGAGGCCGTGACCCGTCACGGCAAAAAATACCATCACGGGCTTGAGGCGGGCAGCAAGGCCGAACTGATCGCCGCAATGGGGATGCTCCGCGACCCCGATGCGGTTCTCGTGTGCAACGGCTATAAGGACGAGGAATACATCGACCTTGGCCTTCATGCCACGCAGCTTGGCTTCAAATGCGTCCTGGTCATCGAAATGCCGGGCGAACTGCCGCTCGTCATCGAGCGGTCCAGGGCGCTGGGCGTCGAGCCGATTCTGGGCGTGCGCGTAAAGCTGTCGGCCCAGGCCAACGGTCTATGGGCCGAATCCGGCGGAGACCGCTCCATCTTCGGCCTCAATGCCGCTCAAATCATCGACGTCATCGACACCCTCAAGGAAGAAGATATGCTGGGCAGTCTCCAACTGCTCCACTATCATCTCGGTTCCCAGATTCCGAACATCCGTGAAATCCGCACCGCCGTGGCCGAAGCCGCCCGCGTGTATGCGGGGCTCGTGGCCGAGGGGGCGGGTATGCGCTACCTGGACCTCGGCGGCGGTCTGGCCGTCGATTACGACGGCACCCAGACGAACTTCATGAGCAGCCGCAACTACTCGGTGGACGAATACTGCGTGGACGTGGTGGAAGGCGTCATGACCGTGCTCGACGAGCAGAGCATCGCCCACCCGACCATCATCACCGAATCGGGCCGGGCGCTGGTCGCCTACTACTCCATGCTGCTGTTCAACGTGCTGGATACCGCCCGTTTCGAACCGGAAGCGCTTCCCGAGAAGCTGCCCGAAGGGACCAGCATCCACATCCAGCATCTCTATGACACGTTGGAAACGCTGAACCTGCGCAACGTCCAGGAAAGCTTCAACGACATCCTCTACTACCGCGACCAGGTGCGGCAGGCCTTCTCCCAAGGCAAGCTCTCATTCCGCGAGCGCGCCCTCGGAGACAGCGTCTTCTGGGAGACCATCCACCGCATCGCCAAGTTCGCCAAGGAAATGCCTTCGCTCCCGCACGAGTTGGAAGGCATCACCCAGGCCCTGTCCGATATCTACTACTGCAACTTCAGCGTATTCCAATCCCTTCCCGACTCCTGGGCCATTGGGCAGCTCTTCCCCCTCATGCCGGTGCATCGTCTCAACGAAGCGCCGACACGTGAAGGATTGCTGGCCGACATCACCTGCGACTGCGACGGAAAAATAGACCGATTCATCGACAGCCAGGGCGTCAAACGGACCATGCCTCTGCATGAGTTGAAGGACTCCGAGGAATACTACCTCGGCGCCTTCCTTGTGGGAGCATACCAGGAAACGCTCGGTGATCTGCACAACCTGCTCGGCGACACCAATATCGTCACCGTCAGGATTCGTGACAACGGCGAGTTCGTTTTTGTCAGCGAGCTCGAGGGCGACACGGTGGAGGATATCCTCTCCTATGTGGAATACGACACCAAAGCCCTCCTCAGGCGCTTCCGCAAGACAGCGGAAACAGCCGTTCAACACGGCCAGATAACGCCTATTCAGCGACGGGATATCCTCCAGGCCTACAAGAACGGCCTGCAGGGCTACACTTACTTCGAAAGATAGAAATTCTTACCGCTCCGCGGGGAGCGTTCTACGAGGATACGACTATGTCCAAGGTTCTGATCATCGGCGCCGGAGGCGTCGGCAGCGTGGCGGTGCACAAGTGTGCCCAGGTTCCCGAGGTGTTCAGCGAAATCCACCTCGCCAGCCGTACCAAGTCCAAGTGCGACGCCATTGCCGAATCGGTCAGGAAGCGCACCGGAGTCGACGTCCCCACTTACCAGGTCGATGCGGACAACGTGGCCGAAACCGTGGAGCTCATCAACAGGATCAAACCGGACCTGCTGGTGAACCTGGCCCTGCCCTACCAGGACCTGACGCTCATGGACGCGTGTCTTGAAACCGGCGTCAACTACCTCGACACGGCCAACTACGAGCCGCCGAGCGAAGCCAAATTCGAATACAAATGGCAGTGGGCGTACCAGGACCGCTTCAAGGAAGCGGGCCTCATGGCCCTGCTCGGCTCCGGATTCGATCCGGGCGTCACCAACGTGTTCGCGGCCCACGCCATGAAGCACCACTTCGACGAAATCCACGTGCTCGACATCATCGACTGCAATGCGGGCGATCACGGGCAGGCGTTCGCCACCAACTTCAACCCGGAAATCAACATCCGCGAGATCACCCAGCGCGGCCGGTACTGGGAGCGCGGCGAATGGGTCGAAACCGATCCCCTGTCCTGGTCCATGAGCTACGACTTTCCTGAAGGCATCGGCCAAAAGAAATGCTACCTCATGTACCATGAAGAGCTGGAATCCCTGGTCATGCACATCAAGGGCCTCAAACGCGCCCGTTTCTGGATGACCTTCGGCGACGCCTATCTCAACCATCTGCGCGTGCTGGAGGGCATCGGCATGACTTCCATCGAACCCGTCGAGTACAACGGCCAGATGATCCAGCCGCTTCAATTCCTCAAGGCGGTCCTGCCCGAGCCCGGCTCCCTCGGCCCTCTGACCAAGGGACGCACCTGCATCGGCAACGTCATGAAGGGCGTCAAGGACGGCAAGGAAAAGCAGCTGTACGTCTACAACATCTGCTCCCACGAAGCCGCCTACGAGGAAGTCGGCTCCCAGGCCATCTCCTACACCACAGGCGTCCCGGCCATGATCGGCGCCATGATGATGCTCACCGGCAAATGGTCCGGCGAAGGCGTCTTCCACATGGAACAATTCGATCCCGATCCGTTCATGACTGCCCTGAACAAGCACGGCCTGCCCTGGCAGGAAGTGGAGCTGTAGTGAACGGCCGCCTGGAATACCGTTTCGACCCCAAGCGGGTCGCGACACCATCCTATGTCATCGACGAGGGCCTCCTGAAAGAGAATCTGGAGGTCCTCGCCTCTGTCAGGGACCGGGCGGGCTGCAAAGTGCTGCTCGCGCTGAAGTGCTTCGCCATGCACGCCGTGTTCCCCCTGCTGGCGGAAACACTGGACGGCATCTGCGCCAGTTCGCCCCACGAGGCGCGGCTGGGGCGGGAAGAGTTCGGACGCGAGGTGCACACGTTTGCAGCCGGATATTCCGAGGCGGACATTCGGGACCTGTGCGAAACGAGCGACCACATAGTGTTCAACTCCTTTGCCCAGCTCGATCGTTTCCGTCCGCTGGTGCGGGAGCTGGCCGAAGCCGCCGGACGCAATATCGAGCTCGCCCTGCGCATCAACCCCGAGCACTCCGAAGGGGCCACCCCCATTTATGACCCCTGCTCTCCCGGCTCAAGGCTGGGCATCCGCCGGGCGCAGTTCGACGCGGACAGCCTCGACGGCATCACGGGCCTGCACTGGCACAATCTGTGCGAACAGGACGCCGACTGCCTGGAAAGGACCATAGAAGCCGTGGAACGGAATTTCTCCGACGTGCTGCCGCGCATGAAGTACGTCAACTTCGGCGGCGGGCACCATATCACCCGCCCCGGCTATGACGTAGACCTGCTGGTCAGCCTCATTACCCGTTTCAAGAAGAAATGGAACGTCGAGGTCTACCTGGAACCGGGCGAGGCCGTGGCGCTCAACGCCGGGTATCTCGTCGCGGAAGTCCTTGATGTCGTGCAGGCCGACATGCCCGTGGCGATAATGGATTCCGCCGTGCCGTGCCATATGCCCGACGTCATCGAAATGCCCTACCGCCCGCATATCGTCGGTTCCGGCGAGGTCGAGGAAAAGGCATGGACTTGCCGGATCGGCGGCCCTTCCTGCCTGACCGGCGACGTGGCCGGGGAATACTCGTTCGACCACCCGGTACGAACCGGCGACCGTCTGGTTTTCACCGACATGGCCATCTATTCCATGGTCAAGACGAACACCTTCAACGGCATTCAATTGCCGTCCATGTATCTTTTCAAGCCCGATTCGGATGCAATGACTCTAGTCCGCTCATTCGGCTACGAGGACTTCAAAAACCGGCTTTCCTAGGGAGGACGCCATGGCTTCGCACTTTCTCGAAGGCGAAATCGACAACGCACGGCCGGAAGAGGCCGCTTTCCACGTCATTCCGGTTCCCCTTGAGTCGTCCGTCTCATACGGCGGCGGGACCGCCAAAGGCCCGGCCGCCATTATGGAGGCGTCCACGCAACTGGAACTGTGGGACGGCAAATCCGTGCCCGCGAAGGACGGTATCCACACAGCGGAGCCCGTGGACTGCTCGGGCAATATTTCCAAGACCCTCGACCGAATCGAGGACGCCGTCACATTCGCCATGGAATGCGAGGCGATGCCCTTGGTCCTCGGTGGCGAACACACCGTGACACTCGGCGCGCTCCGGGCATTGAAACAAAAATACAGGAAGTTCGGCATAGTCCAGTTCGACGCCCACGCCGACCTCCGGAATTCCTACGAAGGCTCGCTCTACAGCCACGCATGTGTCATGCGCCGCGCCGCCGACGACCTCGGCCTGAGCCTCTTCCAGATCGGCGTCCGCGCCCTGTGTACGGAAGAGGTGGAATACAGGCGGACCAACGACATCCCCCATCTCGACGCGCGCGAGCTGTTTTTGAAAGGCATCCCCAAACACCTTCTGCCTACCGATTTCCCGGATCGAATCTACATCACATTCGATGTGGACGGACTGGACCCATCGGTCATCCGGGCCACCGGCACTCCGGTTCCGGGAGGCGTCGGATGGCATGAGGCCCTGTCGCTCCTCGAAGCAGCCGTACGGGACAGGACTCTCATCGGCGCCGACGTCGTTGAGCTGGCCCCCGCGGACGGCGATCACGCATCTGATTTCGCCTCCGCCCAGTTGGCCTACTTCATCATGGGCCTCAAACCGGCAAATTAGAGAAAACGGATAGGGGTTGCAGCGACATCGCTGCAACCCCTATTGTCAGGTACCCCGAGTCAGTACCTCCGGCATGTTCGGGATGCCGGATTCCCGTCAGGCTTCGCCGTGCGCATCCGGCTGGCTTCCGGACGCACGGCCAAGCTCGCACGCCGCTCCTTTCAGGCGGTTGATCGAGGCCGCCTACTCCCCGCCCGAAGCGCAGATCAGCTTGACGTCGTCATCCAGGGTGTACTCGGCCCCGGCGTCGGCGTCATAGCAGGTCAATCCGCATCGCAGGCAGCGGCTGGCCTCCTTTCTGGCCGCCTCATAGGTGATGGAACCGGCCACTTCCTCCCTGAAGGTATGCCTGCGCTCGTCCATGCCGATCAGGGGGATCTGCACCCTGGGTATGGAATAGGTCACACGCATGTCCTTGAGGATCGTTTCCGGGATGACCTGGACCTGCTGATTGTCCGGTTCCGGCACGGTCCCCCGAGTCACATGGAAGTGAATGGCGCGGGCTGCGCGGCGTCCGTCGGACACCGCCTGGATCATGATGTTGCGACCCGTGTGGGCCTCTCCACCCACGAACACGTTGGGGATGTCGGTTTGCAACGTGGTTGGGTTCGCGCTGATCCCGCCCGTCTTCCTGTCCATCTTGAATAAAGGCTTGCCTTCCGCATCGCGCAAAAGGCTGTCGTCCACCACGCGGTCCATGGCCGCAACGACCAGATCGGCCGCGACAAACATTGCGGTTCCTGCCACGGGCTTCGGATCGCCCTTGGCCTTTTCCGGGTCGTCATAGGCCAGATCACAGTATTTCACGCCCCGAACGGTTCCGTTCTCCGCCTCGATGCCGAGCGGCGCGGTCAGGTAGCGAAGATCCGCGCCGATCTCCAGGGCACGCAGAACCTCATCCTTGTTGGCGGACATCTTGCGCTGGATGCTCGGCACCAGCGCCACGACTTCGGCTCCCAGACGGGCGGCGGACCGGGCGACGTCCATGGCGGTGTTGCTGCCGCCCACGACCACCACTCTCTTTCCGCGAAGGTCGGTGTATTCGCGCCCCACGCCGTATAGGAAAGAGACCGCGTCCAACACGCCTTGCGCATTGTCGTTCTCGATGCCGAGCGGCGGCACCTTCCACGCCCCGGTGGCGATGAAGACCGCTTCGAATCCTTCCCTTTCGAGGTCGGCGAGGGTCACGTCGCGTCCGAAGGCCACATTGGTACGGGCTTCCACCCCGAGATTGAGAATGGTCTGGACCTCCCAATCCACCACCTTTTTGGGCAGACGGTATTCGGGGATGACGCCGCGCATCATGCCGCCTATGTGGGCCCGCTTCTCGAAAATGACCGGTTCATGCCCCACGCGGCGCAGGAAATAGGCGCAGGAAAGCCCTGCCGGACCACTTCCTATGATGGCCACCCTATGGCCGCTCGGAGGATTGCAAAACAATGGCACGCGAATGCCGGACCGCATTTCCCAATCCGCCGCAAACCGCTGAAGAGTGTGGATGGCCACGCCTTCGTCCACGATCTTGCGGCGGCAGATGTTCTCGCACGGAGCCGGACAGATGCGCCCCACCAACAGGGGCAGCGGGTTATGTTCCTTGATGGTCATGAGCGCGCCGCGCATGTCGCCCTGCCTGAGCTGCTGAATGAAACGGCGCACGTTGATCTGGGCCGGGCACTTCTGCATACACGGAGCGAGGCAGTCGTCGGTCTGGTTGAGGTGAAGCAGTACGCTGGTCACGCTGGATATACGGATGGCCCCGGTGGGGCACGCCTCGGCGCACTTGCCGCAGGACCGGCAGGCGTTCCAGTCCACAACGGGAAGCCCCGCCCCGCTCAGGCGGATGGCGTTGAACCCGCAAACCTTGACGCAGGTGCCCAGCCCGATGCAGCCGAGGCCGCACGATTTTTCGCCGCCGTAGAGCAGAGCCTCGGCGCGGCAGTCCTCCACGCCCTTATAGTCGAAAAGCAGATTGGCCCGGGAGCCTCCGCTACAGATGTTCGTGGCGACCTTGGGCTCCTTGAAACTCACCTCGGAACCGATGATCGCGGCGATGCGAGCCGAAGTCTCCTGGTTGCCCGCCACGCAAACCTCGGGCGGGGCCTGGCCGCTGACTATCGCGGCGGCTGCGGCGGAACACCCGGGATAGCCGCACCCGCCGCAGTTGGCCCCGGGAAGGCAGGCTTCCACCCGGGCAACGCGAGGGTCCTCCTCCACGCGGAGGATGCGGGAAGCGACGGCCAGAATGGATGCGGCCGAAAACCCCAGGAAGAACAGAACCAGTATGGATGAGGCTACCATAATCGTGTCCTTGTGCTTGTTCGGTTATGCGGCCATGCCCTGAAAGGCGAGGAAGACCAGGGACATGACTCCCGCCGTGACGAGCGCCACCGGAATGCCGCGGAAGACGACCGGAACCGGAGAGAGATCCAGCCGCTCCCGGATGGCGGAGACGATTATCAAGGCGATGAGGAAACCGATCCCCGAAGCGAGGGAAAAAGCCATTGCCTTGACGAATGAATACTGGTTGCGCTGAACCATGATGGCCACACCCATGACCGCGCAGTTGGTGGTTATCAGTGGCAGGAACAGCCCGAGGGAGGCGTGCAGCGGCGGCACGACCTTTTTCAGGAACATCTCCACGAACTGAACCAGGGAAGCGATGACCAAAATGAAGACGATGGTCTGGAGATATCCGATGCCGAAGGGAGTCAACACGTACCGTTGCAGCGGCCAGGTGAACGCCGTGGCCATGAGCATGACGAAGATGACCGCAGCGCCCATGCCGAAGGCCACGTCCGTGGACTTGGAGGTGCCCATGAACGGACAGGTGCCGAGATATTGGACCAGAACGATGTTGTTGATGAAAATGGCCGAGATGAACAGCATGAAGTATTCCATGAGCTACTCCTCCCTCTTGGCCGTTATGCAGAGGTTGCACGACGCACAGGAGGCGCAGGCCGCATTCTGCGGTTCGGCGGCGGGCTCGCCCTTTCGGCGGCTCAGATGGCGGTTGAGGGCGTTCATGCCCGCCAGGATCACCCCCAGGCAAACGAACGCGCCCGGAGCCATGACCAGGAAATGCGCAGGCCTGAACGTTTCCCAAACCACCGGGAGGCCGAAAACCGTGCCGTTGCCGAGCCCTTCGCGCAACGCGCCGAGAATGGTCAGGGACAGGGTGAATCCCAGGCCCATGCCCAGCCCGTCGGCGATGGACGGCAGCACCGGATTCTTCGATGCGAACGCCTCCGCCCGGCCCAGGATGATGCAGTTGACCACGATGAGCGGCACGAAGATGCCCAGTTTTTGATACAGGGAGTAGGTGTACGCCTGCATGAGCAGCTCCACGGCCACCACCAGGGATGCCGCGATGACGATGAAGCAGGCGATGCGCACCTTGCCCGGAATGATTTTTCGCATGGCCGAGATGATGGCGTTGGACAGGGTCAGGACGAAAAGCACCGCCACGCCCATGCCGAAGCCGTTCTCCGCCGTGGAGGTCACGGCCAGCGTGGGGCACAGCCCGAGCACCACCCGAAACGGCGGCAATTCGTCCCACAGCCCCTTGAGAAATTCCTTCCTGATGGAACTCATGTCTCGCTCCTTAGGACGCCGGCCAGAGGTCGGCGATTTGAGGCTTGATGTCCCTATAGACGTCCAGAGCCTTGCGCACTGCGTCCACCGCGCCGGAAGACGAGAAGGTCGCCCCGGCCACGGCGTCGATGTCGCCGCTCTTCGAACTCAGGGCCATGGCGTCGAGCCCGTGGCCCTTGAACTGCTTGAGAAAGGCGGGCTTCATGATCCTGGTGCCCACTCCGGGGGTTTCGGTCTGGGTGGTGACGCCGATGCCGATGAGTCGGTCCGCGCCCAGGTCGAAACCGGTCATTACCCCGATGTCCCCGGAATATCCGGGAGCGAAGGTCTCGAAGGCCACGCCCACCAGCCTCCCGTCGCGTCTTGCCGGAAACACCGTGACGCCGCCCACGGTCCGCCGTTCGGCGATTGGATCGTTGTCGCACCCTTCGAGCACCGCCATCAGGGCCGGTCCCTGGACATTGACGAGAACCTGCTGCTCGATCCGCTCCCGGGTGGCCCGCTTCAAATTGACCAGCAGGGTGCCCGAGGCGGCGCAGATGAGCGACAAGACCACGATCATATTGACTATTTCACGCATGATTATCTCACTCCGAAGTATTTGGGGCGAAGACGTTCCAACAGCGGGCTGAGCAGATTCGCCACCATGACGGCGAAAGGCACGCCGTCGGGGTATACCCCGTGCGCGCGGATGACCACGACCATCGCTCCGGCGATAAGCCCGAATACGGTCTGCGGAATCTTGCCCACCGGGCTGGACGCGGTGTCCGTGGCCAGGAAGAACGCTCCGAACACGGTGCTGCCCGCCAGCAAATGGAATATGGGGTCGGCGTAAACCGTGGGATCGATCAGCCAATAGACTGCCGCCGTGCCTGCAACCCCGGCGAGGAAGCCGAACGGGATGAACAGGCGAATCCAGCGGGCGGCGAGCAGAAAGAGTCCGCCCGCGGCCACGGCCGCGACCTGAGAAGAGCCGAGCCCGCCGAGTTGGCGTCCCATGAACAGGTCCATATAGTCGAACTGGCCGAGACTGCCGACCCCGAAATACATGAGCTGGTCCACCGGGCTGTTGAGCGTGAAGCTCGCCAGGTTCAGGTCGATGTCCATGGCCTCGGGCCAGGAGAACCGGCACACGGCCCATGCCACCAGCGGGGCGCAGACCGGATTGCATCCGAACCCGCCGAACACGGCCCGGCCCAGCGCTATGGTCAACGCGCCGCCAATGGCCGCCAGCCACCAGGGCGCAGTGACAGGGAGCAGGAAAGCGAACAACACTCCGGCGTACAGGGCCGAATAATTGTCCACGTCCACATCCCGCTTCTGGAGACGCAGGCACGCCACCTCGGTGAGCACGGCGGCGGTTCCAGCCATGCCCACCACGGACATCGCCCGCCAGCCATACATGAACACCGCCATGACGGCGGCAGGCGTCAGGGCCAGCAGATGGGCCTGCATCATGCCCTGAATTGTCCGCCCGCTCCGCCAATGGGGCGGCGGCGAAACCGTCAGCCTGAGAGAGATGTCGGACATCGCTTTGAGTATGGGAGGATTCATGCGCTTCTTCCTTGTTTGATCGAACATCATTCCCGGCTATGGGACCGGCTAAGACCGTGCATCGCGTCCCTTGGCCAGGATCTGCGCCTTTGCGAAACGGATGTACTGGAGCAACGGACGCCTGGCGAAGCAGTTGAAGGCGCACAGACCGCACTCGAAACAACTGTTCAGGCCGTACCGCACGGCCTCATCGAACCGCTCATATTCGGCGCAACGGCTGATGAGATGCGGCTGGATTCTGGCCGGGCATTGCAGGACGCACTCGCCGCAGTTGATGCACGCCGCATCCTGCACCGCCGGAATGGCGTCCGAAGAGGTGACGAACAGGCCGTGGTCGCCCTTCTTCACTCCCTGGTCCAGGCTGTAGATGGCCTCGCCGCGAAACGGCCCGCCCAACACGGCGATGTCGCCTGGAAACACGGCCATGCTCAGGGCGTTCAGGATATGCCCGACGGGCGTGCCGATGGGCACCCGGTAGTTATGACCGGCTATGCTCATGAGGGTCTCGGTGATGGGCAGCCCGGTCTGGACCACCCTGCCGAGATCGTACAGATCCATGACGCTGATCGCCCGTACGCCCTCGGGAAACTCCTTGCCGGTGATGGCCCGAACCACCAAGGCGTCCAGGGAGTAAGGATACTTCGCCTTGACCCCCACGGTCTCCGCGCCGGGAATGGTTGTTTCCTCGCCCTTGGGCACGGCCAGCACGGTCCGGCCCGGAGAAAGCAGCCTTCGCGCCATGTCCAGCCCTGCGCGGAGCTCCTCGCGGCCGTCGCGCAAAATCTGCTGGGCCACGGAAATGCCGGGTTCCGGATTCTGACCGTTGACCACCAGGACATCGACGTCACTCTCGAACTGAGCCACGTTCACGCCAAGCCCCTGCAAGGCACGCATGAGCTCCAAGCCCTTGCCCATGGTTTCCACGTTCACCGGATCGACGGTCTCCGCCTTGCCCGAGCATTTCACGGTCAGGCTGTGATAATTTACGCCCGAGACCTTGCCGCAGGCCGACGCATGAAACGCGCCGACGCCCTTTGAAGGATGCTCGGCGACGATGTCGCCCTTGCGCAGCTCGGCGCCCTTCCCGACCTTCAGGACGAGATTGCGCACATTGACATGCAGTTCCTTCGGAGGCGTCATTTCCCGGATGGAATTGGCGAGCTGGGAATCAAGAGGATAGCGAATCTTGAGCATGGATCACCTCGCGTGGCACTGATAGCAGGTGTCTTCATCAAAGGGACCGCCGTTGGCCTCATGACACCCCCGGCATTGGGCATGGAAGGCCTCACCCCTGGCGGGAAGGGAGGACATGTCCGGCACCCGGCCGGGGAAAGGCTGACCGTCAGGCTGATCGCCGTGGCATCGAGGACAGGCCTCCCGACCGGGAAACGCCTTGGCATGGCCGACGCGGAACCCTTCGTCGAACTCTGCCGGATGGCAGGCTCCGCACGGCCGGTATCCCTGGCCCTCGACGCCGTCGTGGTGACAATCCCCGCAATCCAGACCGTACTCACCGGCATGGACCTCGTGCGTGAAAATGACCCGGCCGCCGGTGTTGTCCAGAATAAGCCGGGAGGTCGCCCCCGTTTTTCCCGCCGGTATGGCGTACCCGGCCACAGCGCCCGCAAACAGGAGCGCAACGACAACGGAAATCGTGAAATATCTGTTTTGCAATTGGTCAATCCCCGTTCCTGTAAATGGTTCAAGCCCTCTGCGATGGTGTTCTCTCGCCCTTTTTCAGGGAATTTCGTTCCCTGCTTCTGGATTGATTAATCAATCAATAGCGCAAAGAGCAGGAAACATGCCACCGCCCGAACGGAGGACGCCAGATAATGTTATTCAATTAACACATTAAAATAATGGCATATTAATTCGCAAACAGGCCTAAGACGCATTGCACGGAATCGCGCAACAACGTGTCGTATTCTTCGTGTTTGCGTCCTGACAAGATGCCCCACGCCCAGATAAAAAGGCTGAAGCGCACAGCGCACCTCCCCGCACCACGCGACGGCTCGCGCCTTGTTGAGCCATATAATGGTACGATGTACCACTGTTTTGATAAAATAAGCCGATCTTCCTCCGTTCAACCATGCGGGAAGCCGAGCCCCGTTGAATCTAGCAAGACGAAAGCAAAAGCCCATTGCGCGAAACAACATGGCTGGATTTCGGAACAATCGAAACTTATTCGTATATTGCCCAGCTCTTGGGCCGAAGATAACGCGGTCGAACGGCGCCTGCGTTACGGCTGTTTCCCTACGCCACAAAAAAAGGGTATGCGAAACATCCGCATACCCCTTGTCTTTTCCGGCGAAGCTGTCCGATCACTCGGAAGTCTGCTGCTTGTTCAGGACCAGCAGAAGGAATTCACCGAGGTGCTGCGCGGTATTGATGAAGCTCATGACCTGGAAGTAGCGGCGCACGTCGAACCGCTCGATAACACCTTCCTCGCGCAATTCTATGAACCGCTTCTCTACCGCGTCCACGGACCTGGCGAGGTGATGGGAATCATACTTCTCACCCCGGCCGATGGCGCGCAGGGCGTCAGCGATTTCGTTGCCCAACTGGGTGAGTTCCGGAGCCATGATGATGTCGAAACCGTCGCCCTCCACCTCGTTGAGCAGATTGGGCGCGGATTGAATCCGCTCGACCACGGAATTGAGCGTGTTGACCTGAAGGCCGAGCAGATCGATGTCGGCCCGATAAACGCGCCGCTCGGTGGCGTATATCTTGTTGTACAGCTCCCGGTTGGCCTGAACCTCGCGAGCCAGGTCGAAGAACAGGTCCGGATCCGTCTTGCGCTGACGGTGCAGAAAATTGTCAACGAGCAGCAGGAAATTGTCGGCCACCTGATCGTACTGAGTGCGCAGCCGTTCCAGCAGCACCGAAGTGGTTCTGTTGGGCCACACGAGCACCGAAACAACGAAGGCGCAAAGCACGCCGATGCCGATTTCGGCCACCCGGAACAGGGTGTATTCGATACGATGCTGCTCGAACAGGCCGGACAGGAAGACGATGGACACGGTGATGGCCGCCATCCGGTAGCGCGCATCATAACGCGTCAGGTAGGCGCAGGTGCCCGTACCCACGAAGATGGCGACAAGAGTATAGATCGGGGTGGGCGGGAAGATGAGGATCATCAGGATGCCCATGCCCGCGCCGATGGCCGTGCCAGTAAACCGGTACAGGCACATATTGATGGAATCGGCCACGTGCATCTGCATGACGATGACCGTGGTGATGACCGCCCAGTACGCGTAGGGGACGCCGGACCAGCCGGAGACCACATAAGCCAGCACACTGGCCAGGCCGACCTTCATTCCGTGCCGAATATGACTATTGATATTTTTATCGAAGCGAAAAGCCATAATGCCTCTGGAGAAAGGTTTCATTGTCGACCACACCCGCCCACACGGACAGGTCAACACCGACCGGCCCTTTCGCATATGGGCCGGTCTGGGTCAACCCCAAAGGTTTACGCCGGGAAAAATGCCGTTACTGCTTCGACATCTCCTCGACACGCTTGAGCTTTTCTCGCAAAGTCTTGCGGTTTATGCCGAGAATTTCGGCCGCCCTGGTCTTATTATGGCCCGTCATGACCAGGACATTGCGGATGTGTTCGAGCTCGACCTCCTCCAACGTCCGGTTGACGCTGCCTTCCCGCGGCAGGCTGAAACGCATGGTCTCCGGCAGGTCCGTAATCTCGATGGTGTCGTGGTCCACGATGACCACAAGCCGCTGGATGAGATTTTCGAGCTCCCGGACATTGCCGGGCCAGTCGTGCCGACGCAGGGCCTGCAACGCTTCGTCGGAGAGCGTCGGCGGCTCGCGGTGCATGGTGCCGGAGAACTCGGCCAGGAAGTGGTTGATGAGCACAAGCATATCGTCCCCGCGCTCGGACAGGGGCGGCACATTGATGTCGATGACATTGATCCGGTAGAAGAGATCTTCCCGGAAAGTGCCCTCCTTCACCATGC
Organism: Desulfovibrio sp. Fe33; assembly: GCF_028532725.1. Lineage (NCBI taxonomy): Bacteria > Pseudomonadati > Thermodesulfobacteriota > Desulfovibrionia > Desulfovibrionales > Desulfovibrionaceae > Desulfovibrio > Desulfovibrio sp. Fe33. Next base: position 137,218 of record NZ_JAQKGU010000007.1, on the reverse strand, counting down.
GCCGAAGGTCCTTGTGGGTGGCCGCCAGGATGCGAACGTCCACGGTCTTGACGATGCTTGAGCCTACCTTGCAAAATTCCTTGGATTGAAGAACGCGAAGCAGCTTGGCCTGCATGGTCGGGCTGGCGTCACCTATCTCGTCCAGGAAGATGGAGCCGCCGTTGGCTATCTCGAAGAAGCCCGCCCGGGATTCCTTGGCCCCGGTAAAGGCGCCCTTGACGTGGCCGAAAAGCTCGCTCTCCACAAGGCTGTCGGGAATGGCCGTGCAATTGACCGGCACGAACGAGGCCGTCCGCCTGACGCTGTTGTAATGCACGGCGCGGGCCACAAGTTCCTTGCCGGTGCCGGACTCGCCGCTGATGAGCACGTTGGCGTCCGAGGCCGCGGCCTTGCCGATGCGCTGAAAGACGTGGTCCATTTCCGGGGAGGTTCCTATTATCCCGAAATTGTCGGGCGGCGTATCGGCCGAAGCGAGTACCCGCCTGCGCTGGAGCCGCTCCACGATGCGGCCCACCGACGAGAGCAGCTCCTCGGTGGTGAACGGCTTTGCCAGGTACTCTCCCGCTCCGTCCTTGATGGCCTCCACCGCCCCCGGAATGGACGGGTAGCCGGTAATCATCATGATTTCGACGTCCGGCAGATTGGCCCGCACATGCTTGATGAGGTCGAGCCCCGAGGCGACGGGCATACGGTAGTCCGTGATGACCAAATCTATGACTATGTCCTCAAGCAAAGCCACAGCCTCGTCCACCCGGCCGCAGGTATAGACCTCGTAGCCAGCGGGTTCGAGGTTGCGCTTGAGAACCTCCAGGGTGGACTTGCTGTCGTCCACCGCCAAAATACGGATACGTTTGCTCATCAATCATCCTCCCTGCAACACGGGTGGCAGGGCAACGCCACCTCCACACGCGTACCGGCGTCGGGCGAACTTTCCACCTGAATCAACCCGCCATGGGCCTTGACTATGCCGTGCGTGACGGACAGCCCCAGACCCGATCCCTTGTCCACGTCCTTGGTGGTGAAAAACGGAGTGAAGATCATCTTGAGAACGTCCGGGGTCATGCCCGGTCCGGTATCCTCCACTATGAGATAGGCGTCGCCGTCATGGCTGACGGTCTGAATGGTCACGGTCCCGCCTTCGGTCATGGCCTGAATGGCGTTGACGACCAGGTTGACCACAACCTGCTTCATGTGCTGCGGATCGGCCAGGATCTTGGGCATTGTCAGGTCGAAATCCCGAACGATCTCTATGTCCCCGCGCCTGGCCCCGGACTCGGTGATGCGCAGGGCCTGATCCACGGTGTCGTTGAGATCGATGAAGGTCGGCTGAGGCGGCAACTGACGCCCGAAAAACATGAGTTTGCGTATGATCTCCCGAGCATGAAGGGAGGAATCCACGATATTGTTCAGGTCCGTGGCCACCTGCTTGGGCAGGTTCGGAGTCTGCAAGGCGAGCTCGGCGAACCCCAGGATATTGGCCAAAGGTTCGTTGATTTCATGGGCCACCCCGGCCGAGAACTGGCCTATCTTCGCCAGCCTGTCGGACTGCCGCAACTGCCGTTCGAGCTCCTGTTTAGCCAGCCGGGTCTCGCGCTTGGACACGAGGATCACCACCTGCTGGACCACGGTGGAGAAAAGATCACGCTCGTCCTCGATAAAACCGGGCCTGGCTGCGTCGTTGCGCACGGACACGCTCAGGGTGCCCCGCTTCTCGTTGTTCACCACGAGGTCGGATTTGAGCATGTAATCGCTATCCTCGTAGCCCGGGGTCTCGTAAATTTTGTGCCCGAGCCGAATGCGGGCATAGGTCATTTCCGGATTCTGAAAAGCCGTGGGAAGGAGGTCCACCACCTGTCGCAAAAGGTTGTCCATGGACTTGTGGATCTCGCCCATGAGCTGGCTCAGGGAATAGAGGCAGCTCAACTCCTTATTGCGTTCGAGCAGGGTGAACCGCTCGCGCAAAAGCCCCTTTTCGCGCAGGACCAGATCGGTCACGTCCTGGCCCACGCACAACAGGCTGATTATTTCGCCGTTGGAGTCGGTCAGCGGTTTGAGGTTCCAGTTGACGTAGACCGTGTCGCCGTCCTTGGCGCGGATACGCCCGGCGAAGGCGGTGATGCCCCTGTCCGGTCCGGCAGCGCTTTCAAACAGGGCGCGGCGGGCCATCTCTCGTTCGTTCTTGGGGATAAAGACCTCGAACCAGTCTCTTCCGGCCAATTCCTTGAGGTTGTACCCGGAAAGCTGCTCCAGTTCGGAGTTGCCGTGAATGATCCCCCCGCCGAGATCGAGAGTGACCACGATGCCGTGGGTCAGCTCCATGACGGTTTCATAATAATTCTGGAGATTCATGCACGTGTCCTCATTCAAAGAAAATACAATCATTTCGGTCAGAAGTAAATCCTTTCATATAATCAGGGCGCGGTCCGACGGCCGGGAAACCGCCGGACCGCGCGGGGCTAGGGTATGTTATGCATTCCGTGACTTAATGACTGAGCTTGAGTCCCCATCCCTCGAACAGGAAGAGGATGGCGAAGCCGTACCACAGGGTATAGAGCACATAGAAGACCAGGGAGAAGATCACCAGCGCCAGATCTTCGGTGATGTGCTGGGCGTCGATGCCGTAGTAGTTGTAGGAAGCCTCGATAGCCTTGGTCTGAACCGTTCCGGCAATCTTGGCGGCTTCAAAGTCGCCCTGGGCCTTCAGGACTCTGTCCATCAGCTTGAGGGAAGTCCACCAGTTGAACAACGCGCGGCGAGGCTCGATGGCGTACTTGGCCTTCATGGCGTCGCCGTTGTTGTCGTACATAAGCTTGGCGTCGTCCAGGCTCGAGGCCAGAATGGCGCCCAGAGAGCCGGTGACATGCAGGGTCGAACCTTCGACCGTGGCCGTCGCACCGGCCGTGGTGAACAAGGCGGCCGACTGCACGGCCTCGACCTCGGTCTTGTAAGGCAGCTTCAGGTCCACGCTCTTGTCGTTATACGGTGCGGTTTCCGTCTTCAACTGGCCCGAATAGTCGATGGAGCCCTTGGAGATGGAGTTATACAGATGATCCAAGAACTGCATGGCGTTATGCCCATGGTAGATAGGTTGGAACATCATGAACAAAATGATGAAGAAGATCGCCAGCAGAGCGGCGCCCCCATAGAATTCCTTCTTGTTATAGATCATGGCGTTAGGCCTCCTTTCTCTTCAGCTTGGAAATGTTCATCAGGAAGGTTCCAATCACCCAGACGGAGAATCCTCCGATAACGATGAAAAACGCCCAGATGCCGATGGTGTTGAGGATGCCGCCCATTCCCGGAGAGAGGGAGATAACCTCCATTTCCGCCAGCTTGCCGGGCAGGGCGAAGATACGGTTCATGAAACCGGCCAGCACAGCCATGGCGTAGAACCCGCGGATGGTGATACCGGGGACGACCTTGGTCACCAGGGCGCCGATCTGGATGCCCAGCAGCGAACCGATGAGCATACCCATCGCCAGGGTGTAGAAGATGAATCCGTAGATGGCGTACTGGGTGATAGACGCGAAACCTGCGGTGAAAACGATCTGGAAGATGTCGGTACCCACCGTGGTCATGGAGGACACGCCGAGCACGTAGACGAAGATTGGGAAGGTCAGGAACCCGCCGCCGACGCCCATGATACCCGCGGCCAGACCGACCAGGGCACCGGACAGAACCAGGAATATCCAGGATATCTGACGGCCGCCTGCCACCAGGTCCTGGTCGAACTTAATCATGGGCGGGCACTTGATGTCCTGCAGATTGCGGCAGAGAGCGCCGAGTTCGGCTCCTTCCGAGCCGCCGTGAGCGTCGCCGCCGTGGGCGGCCTTGCGCGAACGCAGATAATCGGTCAGGGCGTAGAAGCCCAGGAAACCGAGCATCAACGAATAGACGGTGGTGATGAAGGCGTCACTGAGAATCGGGTTGATCTCGTACAGCACGCGGTTGATCACGCCGCCTGCCGTGGCCCCGAGTACGGCTCCGACCAGGAACACCACCGCCAGGGAGACCGACACGTTGCCGAGTTTGCGGTGGATGACGCTGCCCATGATCGCCTTGGCGAAGATGTGGAACAGGTCGGTACCGACGGCCAGAATACCCTTGATGCCCGCAGACATGAGCGCCGGGGCGATAATGAAACCGCCGCCCGCGCCGATGCAGCCGGTAATAAGGCCAGCTCCGACGCCGATGGCGATGGAGATAAGGAAAATGCCCAGGCTGTAGAAGGCCGGGCTGTACGCCTTCTTGCCGCCGAGCAGGTCGGGCAGGGCCGGGCCGATATCGTCGGCAAAGGCCACGCCGATCAGAATGATGGGAATTATCATCAGCCCGATGAGCAGAAGTTTTTTCCGGCTGCTCACGATGGACTTGGCATTTTCAATCTCCCATTGGGCCATGGCGCCGGCCCCAGCCATCATGAAATTACCCCATTGCTTGAAAAATCGCATGATTATCCTCGCTTCCTCTTGTTTAGTTCTACCTGTCCGAAGCGCCCACCCTCAGGCCGATCACTTCGAATTGCTTCTTTTTCTCATGGCCGCATCTTCGATTTTGCGAACCAGTTCCTCCACATCCGCCGGCTTCATGAGGTAGTCGTAGGCCCCCATGGCCAGGCTTGAAATGACTATGTCCGTATTGGCGTGGGCGGTCAGCATGACCACTTCCACGTCCGGATGCTGCCGTTTGATGGCGCTCAGGGTCTTGATGCCGTCCATGCCCGCCATCCTGACATCGAGCAGGACCACATCGAAAGATTCCGACCCCATGATTTCAAGGGCCTCCGGCCCGCCGCCGGCCGTCGTCACCGACAGGCCGCGACGATTCAGCCGCTTGGCCAAGGCGTCGGTATACCCGGCTTCGTCATCAATGAGCAGCACCCTGGTTCGGTTCACGCCCGCACCCTCCCGGCGCACACCTCGAGCGCCTTGGCGAGCAGTCTGTCGAAATCAACGGGCTTGGAGAGGTAGCCCGCCGCGCCGAGTTTGAGACACTCGTCGCGAGCCTCTTCGCTGCCGTGGCCGGTAAGCATAAGAACAGGCATTTCCGGAGCCATCAGCCGGAATACCTTGAGGATCTCTATACCATTCATGCCCTGGAGCTTGAGATCCACGATGGCCACGTCGAACTCCTCGCGACGAAGCAGGCGGACCGCCTCGTCGCCGCTGGACGCCGAGGAGGCGTCCACACCGCGTCGGCGCATACGCTTGCACAGGACCTCGGCGAACCCTGTCTCATCGTCCACGATGAGCAGGCGCATATCCCGGCAGACGCCGTTTTCGGTGTTCTTGGCCCTGTCCACGGCTTACCCCATGCGCCCGGCGATGTTGCTTAGCCGGGCCTCGACGGCCTCTTCCTCACGCTCGTTCTTGAGCTCCACGGCCTCGGCGATCTTCTGATTCAGATCCTCGAAGCTGCACGGCTTCATCAGGTAGTCGAAGGCGCCATGCTGGATGCCCTCCACAGCCGAGGGGACCGTGGCGTGGCCGGTCAGCATGATGACCTCGACCAGGGGGTACGCCTCCTTGATTTCCTGCAGAACCACAAGGCCGTCCTTTCCGGGCATCTTCATGTCCAAGATAACCACCTGGATGTTCGGATGATCCGCCAGCCGGACCATGGCCTCGTCACCGTTGAAGGCCTGAAAAACGGTCATGTTGCGCTTTTCGAGCCGCTTGGCCATGGTCTCGACGAACCCCCGCTCGTCGTCCACGATCAAAACAGTGGCATCAGTCATCTCGATTCTCCTGTCGCGTTTCAGGTTGCCATGAGGGCGACGGCATCGGCAGCCGGATGGTAAACCGCGTTCCCACGCCCACTGTGCTTTCCACGTCTATATCACCACCCATCTGGTGGATTATTCCGAAACATATGGACAATCCCAACCCGCTCCCCTTGCCCACGGGCTTTGTGGTAAAGAACGGATCGAAAATCCGCCCCAGGTTGGCGGCGGGGATGCCGGGCCCGGTGTCGCCCACCGCGATGACCGCCTGGCCGTCCTCCATGGTGCAGGAAATGGACAGCTTGCCGCCCTCGGGCTCCATGGCCTGGATGGCGTTGTTGACCAGATTGAGCAGCACCTGTTGCAGCTCGGTGGCCGACGCGCTGATGCGGGGCATGGACTCGTCCAGGTCGAGGGCGAACTCCACCTGGGCGAACCGCGCCTGCTGCATGGAAATTTCCACCACTTCGCGAATGAAGTCCGGCACGGACATTTCGATCACGCGGGAGTCGGTCTGCCGGGCGAAGCTCAGAAGCTTGTGGGTGATGTCCTTGCACCGCCGTCCCTGGTTGCCGACCTGGGTGAGCGCGCGCCGAATCTCGGCATAGGACGGCAGCTCACGCCCCTCGTCCTCCATGAGGTCGCCGACCCAACCCGCCTCCTCGATCATAATGGCCACGGGATTGTTGATTTCATGGGCGATGCCCGCGGCCAGCTCGCCGATGGCCGCCAGCTTGCCGGTCTCGACGATCTGCTTGCTCATGAGTTCGGATTCCTGGTCGATGGCCTGGAACCTGAGCACGAGTTTGCGGGAGATGATAAGGGCCATGGCGACGATGCCCATGCCGCCGATGAGAAAGACGATCAGGGCGACGAACTCGGTACGGGTCATGGCCGAGAAGGCGTCGGAGGCCTTCTGCTGGTAGATCAGTTCCCAGTCCCCGCCCTTGATGGGAGCGGATACGGTGATGTAGTCGTCGCCCTCGGCGTCGAAGGACTCGTAGATGGAAACCCCGGCCAGGGATTCCGGCCGGGTGAGTTCACGGCGCGGAGTCAGTTCCAGGTCCTGGTTGCGCTTGTCCTTGGGACGGGTCTGGTACACGCCGCCGCTGTTGACGATATAGGCGAACCCGGTCTGGCCGATGTGAAGGTTGCGCACCAGGTAGCTGAACGACAGAAAATCGATGGTCGCGCGCAGGGTCCAACGGTCCTCGCCCTGGCCCTGGCTGATGGATATGATGAAATGGGGAGACTGACGAAGCCCCTCGAAAACGTCGCTGATGATGGCGTCGCGTTCCTTGGAGTTGCGGAACCAGTCGGCACCGGAATAGTCGGCGCCGTACAGGCTGAATGGTCCGGCATAGGCCACCTGGCGGCCCTTGCTGTCAACTATGCCCAGATCGACGAAGATGCGGCCGTATTGTTGCTGCATCCCGCGCAGGGCCTTTTCCAGATGCCCCGGAGCAGTAAGATATTCAAAGGAGGAGGTTCGGCTGATGTATTGAACCTCGATGAGTTTGTCCTGCAGAAACGTGTTGATGTTGGCCGCATGTTTATCCACCACTTCGGCCAGGTGGGCAAAAACCTTCTCTGTATATATGGAGCGGAACTGGTGGAAGAGAAGGCCGCCCACCAAAATGAGAGGGGCGAAGGACACCGTGATGACTGTCAGCGACAGATTTCGCGACAGGTTGTCGTATGATGACTTCTTCTCGGGATGCATTCCCCTCTCCCATTTGCAACTTCCGGCCTTCCGGTAAACCCCGTGACCTCTTACTGGCGCACTATGAGCAAACCGTATGCCATCCCAAACCGAGAGAAAACGAACAAACAGTGTAGCAAATTCTTCCTTAACGACTGAAATAAATGTGTTTTATTTTGATCATTCCAGAACAATCCCATGGTATGCCGGACAAAGGTAAACGGCCGTTCGCCTCTTTTAAACGCGATATTCATCACAAAGCGATACTTTTTGTTCCAGTGGTACATAATGAACCGGTACCTCTCTTCCCCTCTCAAGCCCCCATACAAAAGGACGCCTGAACTCCCCATAACACACGGTGGGTAAAAATGTCCCACTTTTAAAAACATTCCCCTGAATCGCCTGACCATTTTTTTGTATGTCCCAATTGGAACGAACTGGTTATTTCCGTACCATATACATTTAACCACACAGTATAACAGGCTTTCTTTTAAACTCGACAAGTGGAGAAAAAAGTATCAAGACGTGTTTTGTTTCCAGTCGCTGGCATGTTCATTGTAAGGAGATCAACGTGAGAAAAAACACCAAGACCGCAACTATTCATATCCTCATTGTCGACGATGAGTCCGACTTCGCATCCACGCTGGCCAAGCGATTGACCCACCTCGGAGCGAAAGTGGACACCGCCGCGAGCGGGGTCGACGCCTATGCCGCGCTGGAATCATCCCCTATCGACGTGGTCCTGCTGGACATGAACATGCCCGACCTGAATGGAATGGAAACCCTCAAGATCATCCGCAAGAACTTCCCCCGTGCCAAGGTCATCGTGCTCACGGGAGAAGGCGACATGAACCGGCACATGCGGTCTCTCGAAGCAGGGGCCTTCGACTACCTGCTCAAACCCGTTCCCCTGGAACGGCTGTGGGAACGCATACAGGACGTCATGAAGGCGTAGGGACGCCGAACAGTCCGATCAAACCGACGCCGTTGGGGTGGCGATAATCTCCCCGCTTAACAAAGAAGGGCCAAGGGACGCATCACAGCCCCTCAGCCATGGAGTTCTCTTGAATATAGCCGTTTTGACTTTCGACAGCCCGGATTCAGCTTGCGCCCGATACCGTGTCCTGGCCCCGCTTCGCCACGAATCCGTAACGGTGAGCTGGGCCGTTCGCAGCCGGGGCGACAATCACGCCGTGAACAATGACGCCCTTCTGGGGGCCGACGTAATCCTGGTACAGAGATTCTTTCCCTTAGACTTCACCGAACAACTGCTCGACGCCTGCTTCAACAGCGGGAAGCCGGTCATCTACGACACGGACGACCTGCTCCAGGCCATCCCCGAGGAAAACCCGCAGCACGATCTCGCCCGCCGCACCATGCGGACGCTGGACAAAATAGCGCACCGCTTCGCAGCCATCTCTGTTTCCACCCGAGCCCTGGCCTCGACCTTCAAACGCCGGAACAGCCGCGTGGCGGTGACGCCCAACAGACTGGACACGACTCTGTGGGCCCCCTCGGAACCAAGGCAGGAGGGAACGCCCGTCCGAATCCTCTACGCAGGCACTCCCACCCATTCGGCCGACCTCGAAATCCTGCGGGCTCCTCTGGCCCGGCTGCTCGAAAAATACGCAGAGGCCGTCGAGCTGACCCTGTTCGGCTGCTCTTCCCCCTCCCTGGAAAGCCTGCCCTGCGTGCGCTTCATGCCCCCGACTGAAAATTACGCGGCCTATGTCGAAGCCATGAACGAACTTTCCTTCGACATCGGCCTAGCCCCGCTTGGGGACGACCCGTTCAACAGGGCCAAGAGCCACGTCAAATGGATGGAATACGCCGTGCGCGGAATCGCAGGAGTGTTCAGCGATCTGCCGCCATACGCCTGTGTCAGACACGGCCGGACCGGCCTCCTGGCCAACTCGCCCCGGGCATGGCTGGACTGTCTGAAAACCCTGATCGAGAACCCCGGCGCACGGACCCGGATGGCGCTCAGCGCGCAGGAGGAAGTCCTGTCCTCCCACACCGTCACCGACGACACTCCCGGCGAATTGCTCGCCCTGTGCTACGAATTGTCGGGCAAGAATCCCGATCTCTGAAGCCGCTCGCGCCTTGCCGTCAGATCCGCCCGCACCGCAGCGCGCTGTATGGCGCACAGTTCGGACCAAACGGGCGCGTGACGTTCTTCCAGAAGGTGACGGTGCATTTCGCTCCGCGCGGCCGCGCCTTCCGACAACTTCAGGAAATGCGTCGATTCCCGCAAATGGGTGATGCGCAAATCGCCCAGGTAGGCGGCGAGCCTGCCCTGCCGAAGCCTGCGCAGGTCGAGATCAAGGTCATCGAACTGGCTGGGAGAGAAAAGCAGATCGAAACCGCCGCTCCCGGCCAGGGAATCCGTTTCGAAGAGATGGCAGCAGCCGGTTACCGAAGCGGCATAGCGGCGATAGCCCAGCAGCGACTCGGCCATGACCTCCACGCAGGGTTCCTGTAATGAGAACCGTCCTCCCCTGCGCGCCGCCTCATCCTGCGGAAGCAGGAAGCCGTCGCCGTGCTGGACGAGACTTGGCGACCGCACATCAGCTACGCGGCAGCCCCACACTCCGGCTTCGGGGAAATCCTTCACGCCCGCAGCCAGCCCGGCCAACCAGTCGCGCGGCACAAGCACGTCGTCGTCAAGGAAGGCGATCCAACGCGCCCCCTCGCGGAGGGCCGCGTCCAGAAGCCAGTTGCGCGCAGCGGGCGCGCCCACGTTCACGGGCAGGACAACGATCTCCATGTTCCCACCGAACCTGTCGCGGGCCGCTTCAGCCACGGCCCGGCTGTCGTCGGTGCTTCCGTTGACCAGCACGCGCACGGTGACGTCGCCGACCTCGGGACCCAGGTTCGAGGCCAGAACGCTCTCCAGGGTCCGTCCCAGCTCTTCTGACTTATTAAAGGAATATATGGAAACCGCGCACTTGCCGTCCAACCCGACATCGCGCCGGGCCGGAAAGGCCAGGCTGTCGAGGAGCAGCAACGCCGTGGTGTGGTCGGGAAAATCCTCCAAGACCCTGACGAGGACGTTCATAGCGCGCTCGATGCGCCCTGCTCCCGCCAATGCTGCAGCCAGCTTGACGCCCCACACCGAATGGCCGCTGCGAGCGACCATTTTGCCCAAGGTCCCAACAGCCTGCCCATACATGCCGCCGGACAGCCAGACATCGGCCAAAAGCAACTCTCCCAATTCCGGGTCCACAGGCAGAAGCGTCCGCTCAAGAAACCGTTCCAGCCAAGCAAAATTCGACAGGATGCCCTGGAAGTGCATGGCCTGCCGAATCACAGGCAACACCGGGCCGCGCGAAACAGCCGTTTCGAAGCAACGCCCCATTTCTTCGTATTCTCCCGAAGCAAACAGTTGTCCGGCCTCCGGCAGATTGCCGCCGTTGTCCGCTCGGGCCACCCTGGCGGCCAATTGCAGCCCGAACTCAGTCAACACCCCGGCCACGGCAGGGACGGCTCCCGACAAGCGCACTAATTGCGTGGCCATAGCGCCGTCCAGAGGGAACTCCCCCCATGCCAAACAGAGCAGCCTGGCCCCGAGGGCGGCCGCTCCTGGGTCGCCGCCCCGTTCGGCCACTCTGAACGCGGACTGCGCCGCTAGGATCAGATGGCTGCGCCCCATTGTTCCCATAGCCAAAAAATCGGCCAAAACAACATCGGTCATAAAGCCTTCCCCGCCAGCCAATCGGCATAAAGATTCGTCAGCGAGGTCTGTTCCAGCCGCTTGCCAAAGACGACCATTTCCCGCGCCATGGCGGCAAGGTCCGAATTCACGGTTAGATTCAAATAGAACTTGATGAGACGTTCACCCTCCCGGCGCAAGCGGCCGTTCCCCGCTTTTCTTGCGGCCACACACAGCCGCCCGGCAGCTTCCCGACTGGGGAAAAACCGGGTCTGAAGAAAACGAATCTCGGCGAGCAGGGAAAGGTCTCCCTCCTCTCGACACAGCTCTGCCAGACGTTCGTAAGCCGGAGCGTACAGCGGTTCCCGCTCCATCATGGATAAACACTCATCACGCCCCAGATCGCCATGTTCGCGGGGAAAAGCCCGATCCAATATCGTCTTCCGCCTCTGCGGAAGCCTGGCAAACGGAACCAGATGCTCGTTAAGCCCCAATTCATAACCATCCTGCCGAAGATGCAAATGAAGGTCGGGGAATATTTCCCACAGATTCCGCTCCTTGAAGAGGTTGGCGTTATGCCGCTCATAATCGTGCCGCCCCGGAGTCTGGCTTTGAAGGTGGTAGATCCGGCTTTGCGGCACACAACGCAAGGCAAATCCGAGCTTACGGACACGCACGCACAGCTCAAGGTCCTCAGCCCCGTTGATGTATCCTTCATGGAACATGCCCGCCTCCATGAACACCGCCTTAGGCAGATGCAGCGCGGCGCCGGTCAGGAATTGCGGGGTGCGCGATCTGCGGGTCACAGGGTGAGAGGCTGGAAAGAATTCATACAAATGGCAAAAATGCAATTGCGGCTGGCAGGCCACACCTAGATGTTGGACCTTGTCGACGGGCAAGACTCCGCCTGCCGGATACATCAACAGCGGACCGGTCACGGCGCAATTGCCTGTATGAGCCTCCAGCAGGGGCGGGTACCACTGCGGCGTCAACAACGTGTCGTTGTTGAGGAAAAGCAGGAACTCGCCGACAGCTTCAGCGGCACCCAAGTTGCAAGCCGGACCAAAGTTGCGGTTTTCCGGCAGGCGAAGAACCCGGAAGGCGTCCCCGAACAGATTCCTGCCCAGAGGATCAAGTTCCGATCGCGTCTCGTCCAAAGAGCCGTTGTCCACCACGAGCACTTCCATGCTCACTTCCGGCGCGTGGTCGCGCAAGGAAAACAGACAGTCCCGCGTCAGGGAGAATTTATTAAAAACAGGTATGATGACGCTTAGTTGCATATAGATCCTTTGCCCAGGACCTTTGTTCGACGCAACGTCAAAAGTCGGACCTGATTCCACAACTGCATACAAGTTCCGTTCCAGCATAAATGCCCCGCGTATTCGAGGAACAAACCGACAGCCATGGAAAACTTGGTGTCATAAGAATCGGTTGTGGTTGCATTGCTCCCCGAGTCAGGGCATTCTACGATGATGATTCCCATGAAAACCGCGCCAATAATCAGCCCTATCAGGAGCAGGCATGACGCAAAGATATCTCGCAGGCGCCCTGTCGATCCACGCGGAACTCGCCGAGGCCGTCAGGACCATTTTGAAAGGAACCGGCCTCGATGAAGCCACCTTCTGGAGCGGAGCCGAATCCATATTCAGGGACTTCGCTCCGCGCAACCGGGAGCTGCTGGCCGAACGGGACCGCATCCAGGCCGCCATGGACGAATGGCACCGGGCGCACCCCGGCCAGCCTGGAGACAAAAAGACATACCACGCCTTCCTGCGCGAAATAGGCTACCTGACGCCGGAAGGCGGTGATTTCGCCATTGCCACCGAAAACGTTGACCCGGAAATCGCCCGAATAGCCGGTCCGCAACTCGTGGTTCCCGTCACCAACGCCCGGTTCGCCCTGAACGCGGCCAACGCCCGATGGGGCAGCCTCTACGACGCCCTGTACGGCTCCGACGTAATTGCAAGGGACGGCCTCCCGGCCAAGGGATACGACCCGGCGCGCGGGCAACAGGTCATGGCCTGGGCCGCCGCGCACCTGGACGTCGCCGTGCCCCTGGCAAACGGGTCCCATCGGGACGTAATCGGGTTCGAACTGGTGGACGGCCCCTCGGGCAGAAACGTCGTCGCAACCCTGCTCAACGGCGGCACCACTCCCCTGCGCGACCCGGCCCAATTCGCTGGCTACGTGGTCGATGAGGACCTCAAGTCCCTGCTTTTCGAAAAGAACGGCCTGCATATCGAACTGCAATTCGATCCCGAGCATCAGGTGGGCCGCGACCATCCGGCGGGCATCAAGGATGTTATCCTGGAATCCGCCGTATCGACCATCTTCGACTGCGAAGACTCCGTTGCCGTGGTGGACGGCGCGGACAAGGCGCAGGCCTTCCTGAACCTGTTCGGCTTGGTCATGGGCGACCTTGAGGCGAGCTTCAAAAAAGGCGGCGGGACCGTTACCCGCACGCTCGCCGACGACAGGACATACACCGCGCCCGACGGTTCCGTCCTGACGCTGCCCGGACGAAGCATGATGCTGGTCCGCACGGTGGGCCACCTCATGACCACCGACGCAGTGCTCATGAACGGCTTCGGCAAGAACGAAGAAGTTCCCGAAGGCATCCTGGACACCCTGCTCGCAGGGCTCGTCTTCCTGCACGACCTCAACGGCCGCGGCCGTTGGCGGAACAGCAGGAGCGGCAGCGTGTATATCGTCAAGCCCAAGCTGCACGGCCCCCTGGAGGTCGCCTTCACCTGCGAGCTGTTCGCGGCCGTGGAAAAGGCGCTCGACATGCCCGCGCGGACCCTCAAGGTTGGCATCATGGACGAGGAACGTCGGACCACACTAAATCTCAAGGAATGCATCCGGGCCGCAAGGGACCGGGTCATATTCATCAACACGGGCTTCCTCGACCGCACGGGAGACGAGATTCACACGGACATGGAGGCCGGCCCCATGGTCCGCAAGGCGGCGATCAAGGACGAACCGTGGATCGCGGCCTACGAGGACTGGAACGTGGACGTGGGCCTGGCCTGCGGTTTTTCCGGCAAGGCCCAGATCGGCAAGGGGATGTGGCCCAAGCCGGACTTGATGCGCGAGATGGTCGAGACCAAAGGGGCGCACCCCATGGCCGGGGCCAACTGCGCCTGGGTTCCCTCGCCCACGGCGGCGACCCTGCACGCCCTGCACTACCATCAAGTGGACGTTTTCGAACGGCAGCGTGCGCTGGCCGGGAAATCCCGCGCCACGCTGGATGCCCTGACAACCTTGCCCCTCATGCGGGGCGAGCGTCCCACGGAGGACGAAATCGCCCGTGAATTGGCCAACAACGCGCAGTCCATTCTCGGCTACGTGGTCCGCTGGGTGGACCTGGGAGTGGGCTGCTCCAAGGTCCCGGACATCAACGGCGTGGGCCTCATGGAGGACCGGGCGACCCTGCGCATATCGAGCCAACACCTCGCCAACTGGCTGCGCCACGGAATCTGCACGGAAGAGGCCGTCCTCGAAACCCTCAAGGCCATGGCCAAAGTGGTGGACCGTCAGAACCAGGGCGACCCAGCCTATCGCCCCATGGCCCCGCATTTCGACAGGAGCTTCGCCTTCCGGGCCGCCCGAGCCCTCATCTTCGAAGGCGCGGCCCAGCCCAACGGTTACACGGAACCGATTCTCCACACCATGCGCCGCATGGTCAAAGCGGCCGACGCAACAACAAACCAGGAGTAACGAGCATGGAGCCCGTGACCACGTCCATTTTCGAGCTGCTCAAGATAGGCCCCGGCCCTTCCAGCTCGCACACTATCGGCCCCATGAAGGCCGGATACGATTTTATGCGTCTGATCCGCGAACTGCCGGAAAAGGACAGACTGGCCGCCGACGACCTCGAAATCAGGTTGTTCGGCTCCCTGTCCGCCACGGGCGAAGGGCACGGCACGCCGAAGGCCGTCATGTCCGGCCTGCTCGGCTCCCAGCCCGACACCTGCGGGGCCGACGCCCTTGAGCGGTTCGCGGACGGGAACAAGCCCTTCGATCTCGATCTGGGCGTCAAGCTCCTATCCTTTTCCCCTTCCCGGATCATCCTGGACGCCATCCACCATGACCACGCCCACCCGAACACCCTTATCTTCCGGCTCAAGGCGGGGGAAAAAATCCTGCTGGAACGAACCTACTATTCCGTGGGCGGCGGATTCCTGCGCTGGGATGGATGGAAAGAGCCTTCACGGGGCGAGCCGGTCTATCCATACTCGACCATGGCCGAGCTGAAAGCCCACCTGAGGGCCAAATCCATCCGCCTGCACGAGCTAATCCTGGCCAACGAAATGTCCATCACCGGAGCCACGGAGGACGAGATATACATGGGCCTGGACCACATCATCGCGGTCATGGAGCAGGCCGTGGAAAACGGCATCCAGACCTCGGGCGTGCTGCCCGGCCCCATCGGGCTGCAACGCAAGGCGGCGGCCATGTACGACCGGGCAAGGCAGGAATATTTTCAGGGTCCCGGTTTCATCAAAGCGCTCAACGCCTACGCCCTGGCCGCCTCCGAAGAAAACGCGGCGGGCCACTGCGTGGTCACGGCTCCCACCTGCGGAGCGGCGGGCGTCATCCCGGCCATCATCTTCATGCTCAAGCGCCACACGGGAGCCTTGCAGACGGAACTGCGCGAGGGGCTGCTGGCCGCCTGCGCCATCGGGTTCCTGTGCAAGCACAACGCCTCCATCTCCGGGGCAGAAGTGGGCTGCCAAGGCGAGGTGGGCGTGGCCTCGACCATGGCTGCGGCCATGATCGCCTACGCCAGGGGCTACCGGTTCCAGGTCACGGAAAACGCCGCCGAAATCGCCTTGGAGCACCATCTTGGGCTGACCTGCGACCCGGTGGGAGGCTACGTCCAGATTCCATGCATTGAGCGCAACGCCATGGGCGCGGTCAAGGCGTTCAACGCCTACCTCATTGCCTCCACCCTGGATGAAAGCTATCAGAAAGTGGACCTGGACAAGGCCATCCGGGCCATGGCCCAGACCGGCCGGGACATGTCCGCGAAGTACAAGGAGACCTCCGAGGCGGGGCTGGCTCTAAGCTTCACAGAATGCTGACGATCCGTCGTCCGCTCGTCTCTCTCCGCTCATGAGGAATTCTTCCCGGAAAAATCCGCTGAACATTGTTCACGACACCCCTCCGGGGCAGAATTTATATTGCTATACGGCCGTTTTTCTGCTAAAAATTCCTCTTGACTTTTGCCCAATTTCTTTCCCGGAGTTCACAGTGATTTCTTTCAGAGGCGTCAATAAATGGTATGGGGACTTCCAGGTCCTCAAAAATATCAACCTCAATGTGACCAAGGGGGAAGTCGTGGTGGTCTGCGGGCCTTCCGGTTCCGGCAAGTCCACCATGATCCGGTGCATCAATCGGCTGGAGCCCATCCAGGAAGGCGACATCCTGGTGGACGGCATGAACGTTTCCGACCCCCGCACCAACATGACCCTGCTCCGCGCCGAAGTAGGTTTCGTCTTCCAGCAGTTCAATCTCTACCCGCACATGACGGTCATGGAGAACATCACCCTGGCGCCGACGCTCGTCCGGGGCATGAACCGGGGCGACGCCACCGCCATAGGCATGGACCTGCTCAAGAAAGTCGGCATCCCGGACAAGGCGGGCTCCTATCCGTCGCAGCTCTCGGGCGGCCAGCAACAGCGAGTGGCCATCGCGCGGGGCCTGGCCATGCAACCGAAGATCATGCTCTTCGACGAACCCACGTCGGCCCTGGACCCGGAAATGATCAACGAGGTCCTGGACGTCATGAAGTCCCTGGCCCGCGAAGGCATGACAATGGTCTGCGTCACCCACGAAATGGGGTTTGCGCGGGAAGTTGCGGACCGGGTCATATTCATGGACGACGGGTATCTCATCGAAGAAAACACGCCCGAGGAATTCTTCCACAACCCGCAGTCCGACCGGACCAAGGATTTTCTCAGCAAGATTCTCAGCCACTAGCGGATTTTCGCCCTTGCCGGACATTGTGCCCGGCAAGGGCTTTTTTCATACGAACTCGACAATAGGAGAGGTAAATGAGAGTTCTCAAAATCGCTGTCATGGCCGCCCTGCTGGTTATGGCTGCATCCGTCGCTTTCGCCGGTCCCACCTATGACCGCGTCATGTCCACCAAGGTCCTCAAGGCCGGTCTGTCCAACCAGGGCATTCCCTTCGGCTTCATCAACGACAAGAACGAGTGGGTCGGCTTCGATGTCGACATGGCCACCGAGATCGCCAAACGCCTCGGCTGCAAGCTCGAAAAGGTCGTGGTCAACAACAACACCCGCATCTCCTTCGTCCAGACCAACCCGCCCAAGGTCGACATGGTCCTGTCCAACATGACCCACAAGCGCGTGCGCGACGAAAAGATCGACTTCTCCATCACCTACTTCTTCGACGGACAGAAGTTCCTGGCCAAGAAGGGCACCGTCAAGGACGCCAAGGACCTGGCCAACATGAAGGTCGGCTCCATGCAGGGCACCACCTCCATCGTCAACGCCACCGCCTACCTGAAGGAACTGGGCAACCCCAACCCGCAGGTCACCGGTTATGACGGCGAAGTCGCCATGTTCGAAGCTCTGCGCTCCGGCCGCGTCCAGGCCATCACCACCGACTCCACCATCCTGCTCGGTTACGCCGCCAAGGTTCCCGGCCAGTTCGAGCTGGTCGGCGACTTCATCTCCGACGAGCCCTACGGCGTCGGCCTGCCCCAGGACGACTCCGCCTGGCGCGACACCATCAACTTCACCATTCAGGACATCTGGATGGACGGCACCTACCTGAAGATCTACGACAAGTGGTTCGGCCCGAACTCCCAGTATCCGTTCCCGCTGACTTCCAAGATCGAAATGTGGCCGTAGGCCCTTTTCCCGAAGCATGACAATCGGGTCCCGGAGCCTTCCGCTCCGGGACCCTCTTTCCTCAAAAGAGCACGATGTTTAAACGGTATTTCGAAAAAATCTGGGTCCAAAACCTGGCCCTCCTGGCCCTGACCGGCCTGGTGGTCTACTATTTCGCCTTCGTCTTCGAATTCAAATACGATTTCGACTGGGCCGTGTTTGCCGTAGAAGGCCAGTACGGCCACATGGGCCACCTCATGGTCAACGGCATCAACACCACCCTGACCATCACGCTTTACTCGGCGGCCATCGCCCTGGCCATGGGCACCATCTTCGGTCTGGCGCGGCTGTCCTCCTTCAAGCCGGTCTACTGGTTCGCCACCAGCTACGTTGAGCTTTTCCGCAACACCCCCCTGCTCATCCAGCTCTTTTTCTGGAACTTCGCCCTGCCCTACGCCTTCCCGGAGGAAATCCGCTTCAAGCTGTTCGACATGAACTTCGAGTTCTGGTGCGCCACGGTGGGTTGCGGCATATTCACCGGCGCGTTCATGGCGGAGATCATCCGAGCGGGCATCCAGTCCATCCCCAAGGGACTGCTCGAAGCCTCCTATTCGTCGGGACTGACCTTCCCTCAGACCCTGCGCAAGGTCATCCTGCCGCTCGCCTTCCGCGAGATCATCCCGCCGCTGGGCAGCGAGTTCCTCAACAACATGAAGAACACCTCCCTGGCCATGACCATCGGCGTGTCCGAACTGTGCTGGTCCATGACCGAGGTGTACTCCCTGACCTACCGGACCTTCGAGGCCTTTTCCGTGGCCACGCTGGTCTATCTCGGCCTGTCCCTGTCCATCGCGGGCATCCTCTACATCGTCAACGAACGCCTCAAGATCATGCCCCGCGACAGGATCACCCCCCTGCGCAGGGTGGCCGATGTTCTCTTCTGGCCGTTCGACTTCCTGGGACGCAAACTCGAATACATCTTCTGGTATTTCCGCAAGAGCCCGGACCAGCGCACCGTCTCCCCGCTCAAGCAGGCGTTGAACAGACTGGGCAGAAATCTGATAAAGGCCCTCAAAATTTTCTTCGTGGCCGCCCTCGCCTACGTCCTCTACATGGTCGTCATGGCCCTTATCCACTTCAACTGGGAAATCATCGGAGCCAACTTCAAGACCCTGCTCATCTGGCGTTTTCCCGAAGGCGACGAGACCGAGTTCTGCTTCGGACTGGGCGGGCTGGCCAGCTCCCTGCTCATGGCCGCCATCTCCATCGCGGGCAGCTTCATCATAGGGCTCGCGGTCGGCATGGGGCGCACGGCCAAGAACCGCGTCTTCCGCATCCCCTGCATACTGTACATCGAGCTTATCCGGGGCGTGCCGCTCATCCTGGTCATCCTCTGGTTCTACCAGGCGATTCTCGAATTCGTCTTCAAGGTAGACGTCCAGGCGTTCTGGGCCGCCACCATCGCCATGACCTTCTTCTTCGGAGCGTACATCGCCGAGACCGTGCGCGGCGGCATCGAGAATATCCCGCCCGGGCAGGTGGAAGCGGCCAAGGCATCCGGCCTGACGTACTTCCAGACCATGCGCAAGATCATCCTGCCCCAGGCGCTCAAGCAAATGCTCCCCGCCCTGGTCGGCATGTTCATCGCCGCTTTCAAGGACACGTCCCTGGCCTATATCATCGGCGTCATGGAGCTGACCCGCGCGGCCTACGCCATCAACAACCGAATCATGATCTATCCCTTCGAAATCTACACCACGGTGGCCGTGCTCTACTTCGTCTTCAGCTACTTCATGAGTCTTTACGCCAAGCGGCTGGAACGTAAACTAAGCCCCGAAACCATTCGCATCGAAATGTAGACGAACTGCATCGAAAGGCATGAAGGGGGAACGGCGACGTTCCCCCTTCTTTTTTTTGGGGGGGGAGTCTGCTTGACTCTTTGAAGAGGAAAGGCAGGTTTGAAAGCCGCTTCGCGGCAATGATCGGATGATTTCGCCTCCGGCGGGCAAGGGCTCACACCCTTGCATCCCTTTTATGCGCCTTCGGCGCGGGCTTTTGCTCCGTTACGTTCTGCCGCAATGCGGAAGTTAATTTTACTGGTCCTTTTTTATTGGGCCTGTCTCATTAACTCGAAGGACAAAATCAGGTTTGAAAGCCGCTCCGCGGCAATCGTCGGATGATTTCGCCTCCGGCGGGCAAGGGCTCGCACCCTTGCATCCCTTTTATGCGCCTTCGGCGCGGGCTTTATTGCATCCCGTACACCGTACGTGCGCAACTTATGCGCTCGGTCTCGCCGATCGAAATTTATTTTCCTTATATTTCAATCGACTATTTCTGGCACACGCCTTGCCATGTCTTAATCGACAACCAATAAAACCCTGGAGGCATCATGCGACGCATCGTCATCACCCTTATGGCCCTTTTCACCTTTGGCCTGGCCGTCTCGGCCTGGGCCGCTCCGTCGGCTCCCGGCGATATCAAGCTCGGTCCGCCCACAGGCATGGAAGCCACCAAGAGTCTGGTGGACTTTCCCCACGGCCGCCATGTGAAGGCGGATATGGAATGCGCCACCTGCCATCACACGTGGGACGGCAAGTCGGAAATCAAGGGATGCAGCGCATCTGGTTGCCACGACCAGCCCGGCAAGAAGGAAGCGACCGCCTTTTACTCGGCTTTCCACGCCAAGAATACCGACAAGAGTTGCCTGGGCTGCCACAAGATCGTGAAGAAGCGCGACGGAAAGCCGGTGCCGATATCCTGTAAGCAGTGCCACGCCGACTAGTTAAGCCGCCATCCCCTCCCCCGAAGGCCCGCCCCGTGCGGGCCTTTCTCATGCCCAAACGGGAAAACAACCGCGCCGGAAGCGTCCCAACAGGGCGCAATCGTGCGCAAAGACTGCGCATCTGGCGAAAGCGTACGTAATTATATCCTTTGAATTCAATGAATTATATGTGGCACATCCTTTGCCATAACTTGGTCATCACAACCCCAACACTGGAGACATTATGCGACGATTGATCCTCATCACCTTGGCCCTTTGTTCCCTCGTCTTAGCCACTTCGGCTTCGGCCGATCCCGGCAGCCACCGCAACTCCGGACCCCAATACTCCCGGCAACAGGGACACCAAGCCATGCAACACAAGCAGGGACGCGCGTACTCCCAGGAGCGGCGGGGACATCAGGAATTCCGTCACGCCCCCCGGCCGGGCAATCCCCCCTTGCACGCCATGAGCAACCGGCCCGAACACCGGAAGTATCCGCACTTCCGTCCCCACAAGACGCACCGCCACAACTACGGTCACGGCTTTCACCGGAACGACCGCTGCGAGACCAAGCGCATTACCCCGATCCAGCGGTTTTCATTCATAATTCAAACCATCAGATAAGCAGTCCCCCCTTAAACGGCATTATGTAGGAAATGCACAAAGCCAGCAATTGCATCCCCTTATCGGCATCAGTTGCTGGCTTTTCTCATTGGATATGAGAAATTATCGTATCTATAATGTAATACACGTTGCATGATTGCTTAACCCTTGATAGTTCGGAAGACATTAATTTTATTCATTCTCTACCAAGGATCTTGCAATGGGCATTTTTGACAACGGCAGCGTTTGGCTGAGAGCGGATTTCCACCTTCACACTAATGCCGACAAAGAGTTCACGTATCCAAACGAGCCGCAGCACTTCTTTCACGATTACGTCCAGGCTCTTAAGGACGCAGGTATATCTATCGGCGTCATAACTAATCATAACAAATTCGAACACGAGGAATTCAAGACACTTCGCCAGAAGGCAAAGCGTGAAGGTGTCTTCCTTCTTCCTGGCGTTGAACTCTCCGTAAATGATGGAGCCAACGGTATCCACACTTTGGTGGTGTTCAGCGACAAATGGCTTGAAAATGGAAACGACTATATCAACAATTTTCTTGCTGCGACCTTCTCGGGGAAGGCTAAGGAAGAATATCAACGCGAGAATGGCAGAAGCTCCCAAAGTCTCCTTCAGACCATCCAGAAACTTGAAGAATATAATCGAGATTTTTTCATAATATTCGCTCATGTAGAGCAAAAGAGTGGACTTTGGAATGAACTTGACGGTGGCCGTCTTCAGGAACTTGGAAAGCACGAAGCCTTCAGGCGAAGGGCCTTGGGGTTTCAGAAAGTCAGAACTCATAATGTCACTGACAAGAAGTGCCGTACCAAGGCACAAGACTGGCTTGGCGAAGCATATCCGGCTGAGGTTGAAGGATCTGACTGTAAAGGGTTGGATGGTGTTGGGAATGGGAAAAAGAGTTACCTTAAGGTCGGTGATTTCACATTTGAAGCGGTGAAATACGCGCTCTTGGACCATGAACATAGACTGGCCACCGAACCAGTTGGACACGAATGTTCTCACATCATTAGTGTAGGATTCGAAGGTGGGGCTCTTGACGGAAAGACTGTTTACTTCTCCCCAGAGCTGAACACCCTTATTGGAATTCGTGGCAGCGGTAAGTCGTCCATCATTGAAGCAATTCGATACACTCTTGATATCCCTCTCGGGCCTGATGCGATAGATAGGCCATACCGCGAAAAGCTTGTCGAACACATTTTGGGTAGCGGAGGGAGAGTCGTCATTACGGCCAAAGACCAACGTGGGCAGCTCTACCAAGTAGTCCGAATTCTCAAAGGGGCTCCAGATGTTTACGTTGACGGTAACGTACAGCGGGGCATCTCTATTCGAGAGACGGTTTTAAACAAGCCAATATACTTTGGACAAAAAGATCTTTCCAGTGCCGGTGAAGGCTTTGAGAAGGATCTGGTTGAGAAGCTTGTTGGCGAAAAGCTGGTTGATGTCAGGGCAAATATCAAACGACAGGAAATGGTGGTTGGGGCAGCTCTTGACAACCTACACCGCCTTTCGCAGGGAGCAGATGATAGGGAGACTATAGAGGCCAAAAAGCAAAATGCGATTTTCAAGCTGAAATTTTATAAAAAACACGGCGTTGAAGCCAAGATGAGTAAGCAGACCGAGTTTGACAAAGACTCTACCGCTTGCGCAGATCTCCAGAGGATTGCGAAACACTATCTTGATGAGTTGGAGAATTTCATTGATGTGTTCGACGACGAGCTCAAGGAAAAGTTGGGATATGAGTCTCAGGAGAACAAACAACTTTTCGAAAATATCCTAAGTAGTTATTCTAAATTGCTCACATCCTTTGCCCAAATCAAGAAGGAACTTGCTACCGGCAAGGAGGTCTTGGAGGAGCTTAAAACAAAAATCTCAGAGTTTGACCGGACAAAAGAATCCCTCAAGGAAGAGTTCGCAAAAATTGAGCGGTCTCTGGCTGAAGAATTGAAGCAGGATGGAGCGGTAGCCATCAGCCCAGATGAGTTCTTGACGCTAACCACTACCGTCACAGAAGCCGACAAAGCCCTGGCTGAGATCGGGAAGAAGGCGAAGAAAAAAGAGCAGCTTGAGGATGAGTTACATCAATCTCTAGCAGACCTGAACGAGCTTTGGCGTGAAGAATTCGTGATTATTCAAAGCGAGCTTGAAAAGGTTAACCAAAATCATACCGCCCTTCAGATTGACTCGGAATTCAAGGAAGACAAAAAGGCTTACCTGGAGGCCATGGTTGGATTTTTCAAAGGGAGTAAAATTAGGAAAACAACCCTTGAAGCCCTGGTGCAGGAATACCCTGATTTTGGGGCTATGCGGAGAAACTTGGCTGATGTTCTTGCCAAGCAAGGCACATCTGCCCAAACCTTTGAGGAATACTTCGCCCTACACTACAAGGAAATGCTCGTCTGGCAGGTGCCGAACCTCTTTAGGATAAAATATCGGGATAAGGAATTACGTCATCACTCTCTTGGACAAAGGGCGTCTGCGCTCATTCTGTTCGTGTTGAGCCAGCAAGAGAATGATGTGATAATTATTGATCAGCCAGAAGACGACCTGGATAACCAGACCATATATGAAGATGTCATCAAGCTGATAAGAAAACTGAAGCCGAGCACTCAATTCATTTTCGCGACACATAATGCGAATTTCCCGGTATTAGGCGATGCTGAGCAAATAATAGCCTGCAAATATTCAGACAACAAAATTTCCCTGTCTTCTGGTAGTATCGATTGCCCGACCCAGCAGCAGGATGTCGTGGATATTATGGAGGGTGGCGAAGAAGCATTCAATCAACGAAAACGCATCTACGAAATCTGGAGTCCAGAAAAATAGGATAGTCAACCGAGAAAGGGACGGCCCAAAAGACCGTCCCTTTCTCTTTGTCTACCAGCGCCGGTAGTGCTTGCTCAGCAGCTTGAACAAGTATTGGATGTCCTGATCCGTGAGCATACGCTTATGGGCGAAGCAAGCACGCATCTCTTCCCGAGCCTTTTCTTCCAGCTTCAGGCTGGTAGCTTTTGGCCAATCCGTGCCCCAACGGCCGCGATCCGACTCAACGTCGCCGGGTTCGTAGCAGTAGAACGGTTCCCAGAAATCGCGCATCTTGCCCCACTTCTTCTCGTGGCGCTTGAAACAACGCTCGCCATAGCCTTCGGCGAAGTGACGGTCGATGAGCAACTCGCAGATATGCATCAAGAGCAGGTCACGTTCAGCGCCTACGTAGTAAGGATCTTGGCGCAGCTCACGTTGCATGAGCACGAGCTTGTGCCGGATAACAGCGCCCTTAAATGAAAAAGGCCCGCTTTCAGGCGGGCCTTTTCTTTGCGGTCGTTGCAGCGCGGGCGTCAGGAAACGCGGATGGCTTCCTTGACGGCCTTGAGTTTCTTGACTTCGGCCAGGGCCGCATAGAGCTGGTCCAGGCTCTTGACCTCGACGGTGAAGTTGAGCATCGAGGTGCCGTCCACCTTGGATTCGAAATTGCCGGAATCGATGTTGACGTCCATATCCGCGAGCATGGTGCAGATGCGGCCAAGCATACCGGGCTTGTTCAGGCACTTGATCTTGACCTTTGCCGGATACGGCTTCTCCTCCACGCCCTCCCAACTGACCTGAAGCAGACGCTCGTCCTCGAAATTGCCGACGTTCGGACAGTCGATGCGGTGCACCGTCACGCCACGGCCCCGGGTGATGTAGCCGATGATGGGCTCGCCAGGCAGGGGGTTGCAGCAACTGGCGAAGCGCACGAGGACATTGTCCACACCGGAAATCTGCAATCCGTCGGCCTTGGGCTTCTTGCCGATTTCCACGCCGGAAGCGACGACCGGCTCTTCCTCGGGTTCCGGGGCAACCTTTTCCTTGAGCTTGCGCTCGTCCAGGGTCTCGCCATGCAGGGCCGCATATAGTCGTTTGATGACCTTGCGCGGGGTAAAACGCGAGAAGCCCACCTGGGTCAGCAACTCGTCCACGCTGCCGCAGTTGAACTCCCCGGCCAGCTTGATGAGCTCGCCGTCCTTGATGGCCTTCTGAATATTGATGCCGACCCGACGCCCTTCCTTCTCAAGCATCTCCTTGGCCAGGTTGATGGCGCGTTCCTTCTCGACGGTACGGATGTAATGCTTGATCCGGGTCCGCGCCTTGGCGGTCTTGACGAATTTCAGCCAGTCGCGGCTGGGCACGCGGTTCTTGTCGGTGATGATCTCCACCGAATCACCGTTCTGCAAACGGTACTGCAAGGGCACGATGCGGCCGTTGACCTTGGCTCCGGCACACTTGTCACCCACTTCGGAGTGAATGAAATAGGCGAAGTCGACGGGCGTGGCCCCATCGGGCAGTTCCTTGATGTCGCCGTTGGGCGTAAACACGTAGACCTCGTCCTGGAACATCTCCAGCCGCAACGAGGACATGAATTCGCGGGGATCGGAAAGCTCGCGCTGCCAATCCATGATCTGCTTGAGCCAGGTGTACCGCTCGGCGTCGCGCCGACCGGTGGTCTTGCCCTTTTTGACCCCTTTGCCCACTTCCTTATACTGCCAGTGGGCGGCCACGCCGTATTCGGCGATCTTATGCATCTCCTCGGTGCGGATCTGAATCTCGATACGCTCCCCGTCCGGCCCCATGACCGTGGAGTGGAGAGACTGGTACATGTTCGCCTTCGGGATGGAGATATAGTCCTTGAACCGTCCCGGCACGGGCCGCCAGGCCGCGTGGATCAGGCCCAGCACGGCGTAGCAGTCCTTCAAAGAGGTAACGATAACCCGGAAGGCGATAAGGTCGTAAATTTCGTCGAAGGTCAGCCCCTGCTGCTCCATCTTGATCTGGATGGAATGCAGGTGCTTGGTCCGGCCGAAGACCCGCCCCTGAATCTTGTTCTTCCGGAGCATGTCGTTGATAAGGTCGATAACCTTGTCGATATACGGCTCGCCCGCGGCCCGGTGCTCGTGCACGGCATCGGAAAGCTGGGCGTAGACGTCGGGGCGCAGATAGCGCAGACAAAGGTCCTCAAGCTCGGTCTTGACCCTGTGCAGGCCCAGCCGGTTGGCCAGCGGCGCATAGATGTCCTGGGTCTCCCGGGCGATGAGCCGCTGCTTGACCGGCTTCATGAACTCCAGGGTACGCATGTTGTGCAGCCTGTCGGCCAGCTTGACCATGAGCACGCGGATATCCTCGGCCATGGCCAGAATGAGCTTGCGGATGTTCTCGGCCTGCTGCACGGCCTTGGACTCGAATTCCATGCGGCTGATCTTGGTCACGCCGTCCACGATGTCGGCCACATCCGAGCCGAAAAGTTCCTCGATCTCATCGACCGTGGTGTCCGTGTCCTCCACTGTGTCGTGCAGGAGACCGGCGGCCACGGAAGCCTCATCGAGCTGCATGTCGGCCAGAAGATAGGCGACATTCATGGGATGGGAGATATACGGCTCGCCGGATCGCCGCACCACGCCGTCATGCGCTTGTGCGGAAAAAACGTAGGCCCGCTGGATCAAATCCAGATCGGGGTCCTTGATATATGAGGCCACCTTGTCGGTGATTTCGTTAATGCGAATCATGTATGTACGTCCGCCTTACGGCTGGTGTTGCAGACTGCGTGGTATCCACCACTTCTCGGAATTATAGGATATACCGGCCGGGGCCGCCTCGATATTCTGTATCCTGGCCTGGACTATGGGCAGGGACATGGGAACGTAGAGGAAACAATAGGGAACGTCGTCGTGCAGGATTTCCTGCACCCGGTCGTAGATGGGCTTGCGCTCCTCCTGCCGCACCAGATGCCGTCCGCGCTCGAGAAGCTCGTCCAGCTCCGGATTGATGTAGCGCGTGAAATTGAGCCCCCCGTCCACGGCCATCGAGGAATGCCACACGTTATAGATGTCGGGGTCCTGTAGAATATTCCATCCCAAAATAATAGCGTCGAAACGGCCCTTGTCAACGAACTCCTTGATGAACGCCGCCCACTCCACCGTGCGCAGGGAAACCTGGATGCCGACGTCCTTGAGCCGCTGCTGGAGAATGACCCCGGTCTTGATCCGCAGGGAATTGCCCTGGTTGGTGATGATGGAAAAGGCGAACCGCTTGCCGTCCTTGTCCAGCCAGCCGTCGCCGTCGGAATCCGTCCAACCTGCCTCGGCCAGCAGGGCCCTGGCCTTGTCCGGGTCGAAAGGACGAGGCCTGACGTTATCGTCGTACTGCCAGGTGCCGGGCTTGTACGGCCCGTTGGCCGCCTCGCCCATGCCGTAGAGCACTCCCTTGATGAGCTCCCGCCGGTCAATGGCGTAGTCGATGGCCCGCCGCACACGCACATCCTGGAAAAACGGGTGCTTGAAATTGAAGCCGAGGAACGTGTAGCCGAAGGAAAGGAAGCTGAACTTGCGGAAGCTGCCGTCCCAGCCAGGCCCCGATGTTTGATAGAGATATTGGAGAGAATCCAGCCCCATGGTGTCGAGATTGCCCGCCTTGAGTTCCAGGAACTGCGTGCCCATGTCCGGGATGACGCGATAGACGAGATAATCGATGTACGGCTTGCCTTCGAAGAAGGTCGGGTTGGCCTCAAGCACGATCTGGCTGCCCGCGGTCCACTCCTTGAGCATATACGGCCCCGCCCCGACGGGTTGGCGGCTGTACTTCGTGTCCAGCAGGTTCTCCCCTTCGAGGACATGCTTCGGCAGGATATCCGTGGCCCACGAGACCAACGCCTTGGCGAAAGGTTGCTCGTAGGTCGCCTCGAAGGAGAACTTCCCTGTCTTGCGGAACTCCTTGACCAACTTGAAATTGCCCGCATAGGCCGTAGGCGTCTTGGGATCGATGGTCAAGCGGTAGGTGAACTCCACGTCGTCGGCGGTCAGTTGGACCCCATCGGTCCAGTAAATGTCCTCGCGCAGCTTGAAGCGGAGACGCCTGCCGCCGTCAAGAACCTCATAAGACTCGGCCGCATAGGGCACCAGATTGATGTCCTTGTCGTATTTAAGCAGGCTGACATACACCTGCCCCGCGATTGTGTGCGAGGCGGAGTCCGTGGCCAGAATGGATATCAGGTTGCTCGGCTCGCCGAGCATGGGTTCCACCAACGTGCCGCCGCCCTCGGGCACGGAAGGAATCTCTGTGGGATTCACGGGAGGAACGGGCGTGGCAGGGCCTCCGTCGGAACACCCGACGGCGAATAACAAACAAAGAAGGGCGGCAATCAGTTTCGCGAGTCTCATTTTCCCTTGCAAAAGCACTTTGGTTGGCCCATACAATTATGCGAGCGTGGCTGATGTTTCCAGTATGGACCAACGTGTTCAAAAAGCCAAGAGTCCACATGGACATAGGGGGGAACAAATCCAGCTTGCCCATTAGCAGGGTTATATGTAAGAAGTCCTGTTCAAATTTATTCAGATGATGATTCCACGAGATTTTCGATGAGCAGCGGTGAAGAACAGATAGTCAAATCCATATTGCAGGATTTCATTGGCGACAGCGTACCCGATTATATTTTGGAGAGCGCCCATGGAATCGTGGCCGATAACGGCGTCGCCAAACTGGACCTCAAAAAACGGGAACAGTACTGGGACATTGATGGTCAGGTGCACGGGGACGATTTCCAGAACTATACGTCTGAAATCGGCTTGAACCTCTCCGACAGGACCATCAATTTCTATTGCAATTGTCCCGACTCCTTTTCCGGGGTCTGCCGTCACGTGGCGGCCACGGCGGTCAAATTGCTCAAATCCCTGGACACCGAATCCGGCGGAGAGATGCCCACGCCGCGCACGGACTGGCGACAGACCTTCCGTCCCTTTTTCGCCACCGAGCTCGAACCCGAAGCCGGGCGTCATTACCTTATATACCGCATCTATCCGGAACTCGGCCGCCTCCAGGTTGCCTTCTTCCGCGCCCGCCAGAACAAATCCGGCATCTCCCAGGTGCAAAACGAAGTCACTCTGGCCCAGATCGTAGAGAACTCCGACTGGTGCGACACTTCTCCCGCCCTCCCCGGCGTGGCCGAACAAATCGGCCACTACCTCGACTATTGGGGGCACAAGGTGGAAATTCCGGCGGGTCTGCACTCCTGGTTCTTCAGGGCGATCAAGAACGAGTATTATCTCTATCTGCGCGAAACCGATCAGCCGGTTACCATCGAATCCAAGACCATGCAGCTCAAGCTCTCCCCCACCCTGAGCGAGGACGGCCTGAACTTCGAGATTCTGCTCGCCCGCGAGGACAAGATGCCCTTCCCCATCACCGATGAGGAAGAAATATATTTTTACGGCCGCCTGCCGCTCTGGGTCTACTACAAGAATTCCTTCTATCCGGTGCAGACCGGGCTGGAGCCCAAGCTGGTCCAGGCCATGGTGGAGCAAAAGCCCATCGTGCCCCATGCAGACGTGTCCGAATTCCTCGACCGCGTCTGGACCCAGATTCCCGTCAGCGACCTCTACGGCCAGGAGGACTTCCTCGAACGCGTCGGCCCCATCTTCCAGGACGCCGACTACGATCCCAAGCTTTACCTGGACGAGGAAGGCTCCCTGCTCGTGCTCAAGATTCAGAACATCTACTCCAACGAGCACGGCGAATTCATCATGCCCGGCCCCAACCCGGACCTGCAAACCGGCTCCTACCACGAGGGAGGCAAGTCCTATCTCATCCGCCGTGCCCAGGACGAGGAAGCCCGTCTCTTGAGCGAGTTGCAGGACATGAATTTCCAACCCAGGAACAACCACATCTGGTTCATGGAACAGGAGGAAGCCATTAACTTCCTGCTCGACCACTATCCCCAGCTTGTGGAGGCCTACCGGGTTTACGGCGAACAGAACCTGACCCGCTACAAGGTCCGCACCACGCAACCGCAGGTCGTGGCCGAAGTGGAGAGCGACGAGGAAGACAAGTGGTTCAACCTCGAACTCGCCGTGCAGTACGATGAACAGCGCGTTCCCATCGAGGTTATTTGGGAGGCGTGGACCAAGGGCAAGCGGTACGTCCAGCTCAAGGACGGCTCCTACACCAGCCTGCCCGAGTCTTGGCTGAAGAAACTCGCCCACAAGCTCAAGGCGCTGGGCTATGACCCCGAGAAGGCCCCCAAACAGCAGTTCAACCAGTTCGAGGCCCCGGTGCTCGAAAAGATCCTGGAAGACCTGCCCCAGGCCCAGACCGACGAATTTTTCGTAAAGCTGCGTGAAAAGATCAATAATTTTGAACAAATAAGAATAATCCCGCAGCCCAAGGAATTGCAGGCCACCCTGCGTCCCTATCAGGTCCAGGGTCTCAGCTATCTGAACTTCCTGCGCGAATACGGCTTCGGCGGCATCCTGGCCGATGAAATGGGACTGGGCAAAACCATCCAGACCCTGTCCTACATCCAGTCCCTGGTGGACAACGGCGTGGATGGGCCGAACCTCATCATCGTTCCCACCTCGGTTTTGCCCAACTGGGAGCGCGAAGCGCAAAAGTTCGTGCCCGGCCTGAAACGGCTGACCATTTACGGCGCCAAGCGCGAAGGCCTCTTCCAGCACATCAAGGATTCCAACCTGGTCATCACCACCTACGCCCTGCTTAGGCGGGACCTGGACGAGTTGCTGAAATACGAATACGCCAGCGTCATTCTGGACGAAGCCCAGAACATCAAGAACCCGAACACCATCACCGCCCGTTCCGTGCGTAAGCTCGACGCGGGCCTGCGCGTCTGCCTGTCGGGCACGCCCATCGAAAACAACCTGTTCGAGCTCTGGTCCCTGTTCGAATTTCTCATGCCCGGTTTCCTCGGCTCCCAGCACTCCTTCCAGCGCGGCATCGTCAAGCCCATCAAGGACGGCGACGAGGAAACGCTGGAATACCTGCGCACCAGGGTCAAACCGTTCATCCTCCGCCGCACCAAGGCGGAGGTGGCCAAGGACCTGCCGCCCAAGATCGAGACCACCCACTATTGCGAATTGGTGGAGGAACAGCGCGAGCTCTACAACGCCCTGGCGAAAAAGCTCAAGGATCAGGTGCTCAAGGACGTGGACGAAAAGGGCATGGCCAAGAGCCAGATGTCCATTCTGGACGCCCTGCTCAAGCTCCGCCAGATATGCTGCCACCCGCGCCTGCTCAAGCTCGACATGCCCGGCGTGTCCACCAACCTGCCTTCCGGCAAGTTCGACGCCTTCAAGGACCTGGTGGTGGACATAATCGAAGGCGGCCACAAGGTGCTGGTCTTCTCCCAGTTCGTGCAGATGCTCCATGTCATCCGCAACTGGTTGCAAATCAGGGAAATTCCCTTCGCCTACCTGGACGGCTCCTCCAAGGACCGCTTCGAACAGGTGGACCGCTTCAACGAGGACCCGGACATCCCCATCTTCCTCATTTCGCTGAAGGCGGGCGGCACCGGCCTGAACCTGACCTCCGCGGACTACGTCATCCACTACGACCCGTGGTGGAACCCGGCCGTGGAAAACCAGGCCACGGACCGCACGCACCGTATCGGCCAGAAGCGTCAGGTCTTCGCCTACAAGATGATCTGCCAGAACACCGTGGAAGAGCGCATCCTCAAATTGCAGGAGCAGAAAAAGGACGTTGCGGAAGCCATTATTCCCGGCCAGTCGGCCCTGAAGAGCCTGACCCGCGATGATCTTGAGATGCTTTTTGAAATTTAAGTTAAATAGGAATGCATCCTGTTTACATCGGCTGCCGCTCCTGATAATTCAGCACCCGCGTCCCTGACGGCGCACGACTGACGGGTTCATCCGCGGAGGCGACATGCAGCATCCCATGCACAAGATATACGACTTGGCGACCTTCGCCTTCGATCCCCTGCACCATTACTGGGAGAAGGACTCCACCCAGAGGGCCGTAGCCGGATTTCTGGTGGTGGTCTTCATTCTCGCCCTGGGCGTCATAGAGATGAAGCGGCAGGGATGGATTCCCGGTCATTTCGGGGAGATCATTCCCACCAGCCACTACATGGCCATCAACCTGGCCTTCACCCTGGTCCTGATCCTGGAAGTCGTCAGCCTCATATTCACCCTGCCCTGCTCCATTTCCAAGGCCGTGGGCAAACAATTCGAAATCCTCGCGCTGATCCTGATGCGGAGCGCCTTCAAGGCGCTGGCAGACTTCCCGGAACCCATCACGGTCACCGGGCATGAACAGGAACTTTGGATCATCATCTCGGACGGCGGCGGAGCCGTGGTCATCTTCTGCCTGCTCGGAGTTTACTCGCTCCTGCGCGGCAACCTGGACGAAACCCTCAAGAAAGGGGAACCGCTGTTCAAATTCGTGGCCGCCAAGAAACTGGTGGCCCTGGTCATGCTGGGTATTTTCGTGGGTATGGGCATCCAGAACGGCCTGCGCGTGCTGAATGGCGAGCATCCCTTCCACTTCTTCAAGAATTTCTACACGGTGCTGATCTTCAGCGACATCATGCTGGTGCTCATCGCCCAACGTTTTCTGCCCGAATTCCGCGCTATCTTCCGCAACTCCGGTTTCGCGCTGGCCACCCTGCTGATCCGGCTCGCGCTGACCGCGCCCCCCTTCTACAACGTGGCCATAGGCATCGGCTCGGCGGTCTTCGCCTGCCTGTTGACCCTGGTCTATAATATCTTCTATTCCAGCACGTCGAAATTCGTCCAGAAACGGACATAGGCCACGGCCCGAAAGGCCGCTCAAAAAAAAGCACGTATAGCCCCGGCTTCCAGATCGGCCGCCGCAAGGCCAAAACCGTTTCCTTCCCGGCGCAGCACCGTGCACCGGGCGTGTCCAGGTTTGAACCGGAACAGGTCGTCCAAAGGATGATCCGTCACGCGGCAAAGCACAGTCCGGATCACGCCCGCGTGAGTCGCCACCAGCACGGGATGCTTCCCGTCGGCCAATCCCTCCAAGACGTTCATGGCCCGACGGGCCACGTCTTCGAAGCTCTCCCCGCCGGGCGCGCGAAAACTGCCGAATCGGCTACCCCGCACCGCGTATTCCTCCGGAAAACGTCTCCGGATATCATCGAAGGCCAAACCGTCCCACGCGCCCATGTCGATCTCGTCCATCTCGGGCAATATCTCCACGGGCAGCCCGAGCCTCTCCGCCAGCGGCCCGAGGGTGTCCCGCGCCCGAACAGCGGGGCTGGAATACAGCCGCGCGAACGGAACCGCGCCCAGCTCCTCGGCCAGCGCACGCGCCTGCGCCTCGCCTTCAGCGGAAAGTCGCAGAGGTGTCCTGCCGACACATACCCCATCGCCGCCCGCCGTTCGGCCGTGACGCAGGAGCACGATCACGACAGGGCCTCCAGGGCTATGCGCTCAGAGGAGTCATTCAACTCCCTGTCGAGACGGGCCATGACCGCCCGGGCGCGTTCAAGACGCCCCAATATGGCCTCTTCCGCGCCCGCTTCGTGACGGTACATTTCCACCTTCTCCAGGTACCGCTGATCTAGAGGGACCGGTCCGTGACACCGGACCAGCTTGTCGGCCAGGAAAACGACTTCCTTCTCGCTAACAGGCGCGTCCCAGGCGAGGGTCAGGTCGAAATGAGCGGCCACGATCTCGGCGGCGTCCGGAAACCCATGGGCGCG
This sequence comes from Desulfovibrio sp. Fe33, assembly GCF_028532725.1. NCBI lineage: Bacteria > Pseudomonadati > Thermodesulfobacteriota > Desulfovibrionia > Desulfovibrionales > Desulfovibrionaceae > Desulfovibrio > Desulfovibrio sp. Fe33. Next base: position 103,387 of record NZ_JAQKGU010000007.1, on the reverse strand, counting down.
CAGCAATTCCGCGCCGGCGGCCTCATGCCGCTTGGTCCCCTTGCCGATATCATGAGTCAGAGCCGCTCCCAGGACAAGGCCCGGATCTAGCCGGGGAGTCCCCTGCCGATCGTTCAGCCGACAGCACAGAGCCACGGCCACCTTGGACACGGCCCGGCAGTGCCCGGCGATATGATCGGAGACCCCATGGAGCCGAAACAACTCGCGGCATTCGTCCTCAAGGGGATATCCGATTCCCGCCACGCCCAAGGCCAACGCGTAATCCTCGGGACGGTCCAGATCATGAACCACGCCGAAATCCGGCACATCAACATGACGGGCGTCCGCTTCGACGCCGTCGAGAACCGCCCGGAGTCCGCCGGAACCGTCATGAGCCAGAATGGCCGGAATGATATCAGCGGAAATGAGAGGAGGATGCCCCCGCTCCCCGGCAAACCGGGGATACAACACCGACGGCCGCAACCGCTCGAAGTCGTCGATGAGCCGTTTCACGGTCTCGGGCCTGACCAGGGGGATATCCGCCGGGAGCATGAAAAAGGCGCTCACGTCAGTTCCCAGAGCACGCACGCCGGTCAGAACAGAGGAATACATGCCCCGTTCATAAGACGGATTGAAAACCGCCTCGGCCCCGGCTTCCGCGGCGCAGGCCGCCACCTCGTCGGCCCGCTTGCCCGTGACCGTCACGATTCGTTCCACGCCACATTTCCTGAAAAGCGTCACGCAGCGCGAAAGAACGGTCCCGTTGGCAAGGGGAAGGAGCGGCTTGAAACGGCCCATGCGAGAGGACAGCCCCGCAGCGGGAATGATTGCAGCGAGACCGCCCATCATGCCTTTCCCGCCCGGACCTTGATGAGCTCGCCCACGATGCTGACCGCGATTTCCTCCGGCGTCTGCCCGCCGATGGGAAGCCCGATGGGACTGTGGCAACGATCGATATCCGCCTGGTCGAAACCGTCCGACAACAGGGACGCGTAAATCTTGTTACGCTTGGTGGAGCTGCCGATCATCCCCACATAGCGAGCCTGGGTCCGCAGGGCCTCGGCCAGGACATTGCGGTCATGCAGGTGTCCCCGGGTGACTATGACCACGAACGCCTCGGGGTCTTCCCTGAACACGTCGCAACATCCGGCAAAGGACCGCAATACAACCACCTCGTCGGCCTCGGGGAATCGTTCCCGGTTGGCGAAATCCTCACGATCGTCCAGCACAACGGTGCGAAAGCCCACCATGGCCGCCACGCGTGCGGTGAATCGGGAAACATGCCCCGCCCCGAAGATATAGAGCGGCGCGGGCGGAATGAACGGCTCGGCCAGGACCATGGGATCGCCGTCCCGGTTGAAGACAGGCGTCTCGCCTTCCGGCCTGCCGGAAACGATGTCATGCCCGATGACGAGCGGTGTTTCGCCGCCCTGGAAACGGGTCTCGAGCGTCGCGGCATCGCCCTTGCGCAACATATCGTCCAACTCGGCATACACGCGGGCGCACTCCCCGCCAGGCGACGCCATTTCGAGAAACATTGACAGACCGCCGCCGCAGATCATATCCGAGTCGGCGGCCAGCTCCTGGGTCATGTCCACGAACATCAGCCGCGCCCGGCCGTCTAAAACCCTTCCGGCCAGCATCTCCCTGGCCGACCGGCAAGCGCGGGCCTCGGCCAGGCCGCCGCCCACGGTGCCTATGATGGACCCGTCACGGCGCACGGCCATCTTCGCTCCGGAAGACCTCGGCGTGGACCCGGAACTCTCGACCACCGTGGCCAGGACAAAGGGCTCTCCGGCCCGCGCCAATCCGGCCACTTCTCGCACAAACGCTTTCATTGCTCAGCTCCCTATCGCTATGCGCCGCTTGTCTAGCCCTGGAACGGCGGGCGCGACGCCATTTTTGTTTTCAATATCCACCCGAAGCGTCCCGGCCGCAAGTCCATTGGCCACGGCAGGCAGGGTTCCGAGCGCCTGCGATACGGCCTCGCAGGAGGCGTTGCCGCACACCACGAGCCGCAAGGTGCCGCCATCCAACCAGGCCGCAAAATCCGCCACGCCCGGTGTGCCGTACACAACCTCATTCAGTTCCCAAAGGGACAAAATACCGGACGCGGACACCACGCCCCCGCGCCTGCGCCGGACCAGAGGGTCCAATCTGCGCAGCGGACTGCCGCAGCCGCAGTCTCCGGGCAGAATGCGCCCCACGTCGCCGGTGCGGTAACGAATGAGCGGCATCCCCATTTTCAGAGGCGTGGTCACGACCATATCGCCGAATTCGCCGTCCGGAAGCAGCCGCCCCGTATACGGGTCCACAATCTCGAGGAAGACGTCGGTTTCGCGCAGATGCATTCCCGAGCCGGGCGAGCACTCCACGGCGCCCCCCAGACCGGTCTCGATCATGCCCCAATGGCGAAAGACTCCGCAACCCAACCGCTCGGCCACGTTCAAGCAAACCGCCTCGGGAATCACATCCCAACAGAGCAGTGCGGACCGGATCACCCCGCGCGGAAGACCGCGCGCCGTCCAGGCGTGGGCGAACAGGTTCACATGGGCCGGAGATCCGACAATACAAGAGGCCTTCTCGGCAAGGCACTGGCTCACGGCCGCATCAGCGTCCGTCATTTCGCCATGGGATACGGCCCGCGAACCGTGGCGGGACAACGCCTCGTCGAGCAACCGCCCGACTCCGCCGGGCCGCGCGCCGGGCAAAAGGATAAGCGCGGCTTCTCCAGGCCCGACCATGTTGGACATGCCCCAACCGAAGAAATCCGTGGTGGCCTCAAGATCGTCGGCGGTATGAAAAATCCGCTTGGGCTCCCCCGTCGTGCCGGAACTGGACAGAGTGACGACCCTCTCTATGTCGTCGCGGGATACGCTCAACAACGCATCGGGATCGGAACGCAACTCCTTCGGGCCTATCTCGGGCAGCCGGGAAAAAGCTTCAAGGGAATCCAGGTCCGCGCCGCGAATTCCGTTCAGATGACGGGCGTAAAACGGACTGCCGATTTTGGCGTGATCCACCAAATCCCGAAGCCGCCGCAACTGCCAATCGCGCAACTCGCGTACCGACGGAATCGTGTCCCGCCCCATGCGGCCAGCCAGCCAGCGATCAAGATTGGCGCTATCCATGGCACTTCCCCCTGTAAAGCGTCTCGCCGTCCATGGACGTCAGATTGTAGGCGCAGAACGGGATAAGCCGCCCATCCGGCGACACTTCGTGAATACAGCATCCCTTGAGCCGTTCGAGGTCCAAGGTCCAACAGTCCTGGAAAGCCATGGCCGACACGGCCAGCGTATGGGTGGCCGCCCGCCGTATAAAGGCGTCCAGGGCGTCCGCAGGCTCGCCGTCCCCGGACGTTGTCCCGGCCTGCGCCCCGTCGAAAGCCATGGGGAGCCGCTTGTCCGGCGCGGCCCACTGCCGCTTGACGAACGCCTTGGCCGCATCCGCCCCTTCGGAAGCCGGACGCGGGGTGCAGCCGCACGACCCGCCCGAAGAAAGGCGAGTCAGGCCGCCCTCCTCAGTGACCACATAGTTGGCGTGGAAGGAACAGAAGGCATGTTCGCAACCGGGCGGGCTGAAGTCAGCCGCCTTGAGCATCCCGCCGGTCTGTATTTCGAGGCCGCGCATGATCTCCGGCAGTGTGATGCGCTCCGCATCGTCCGGCCGCTTGGGGTAGCGGCCGAAATAGCTGACCGGCTGGAAATGCACCCCGCGCACGGCCGGGGAACGCTCCACGGCCAGACGCAAAATGTCGCCCAAGTCGTCATCGTTGACTCCCGGCACCAACGTGGGCACCAGGATAACGCCCACCCCCGCAGCGGCCAGCGCGTCCAGGGCCTTGAGCTTGGTGTTGAACAAGGAGCGGCCCCGCAGGGTCTCGTAAATGTCATCCCGCGTGCCGTCGAATTGCAGAAAAACCGAATCCAGCCCGGCCTCGGCGAGGCGGTCGGCAAAGCCCGGTTCGTGCGCGAGCCTGAGACCGTTGGTATTCAGTTGGATGAACGGAAACCCCTTCTCCTTGCCCAACCGGATAATGTCGGTCAAGTCCTCGCGCACAGTCGGCTCGCCGCCGGAAAGCTGGATATTGCAATGCCCCGAGGCCAACTCGACCCGATCAAACAGGCGGCCAAGCTCGGCCAGGGACGGATCGGACGGGGCCTGCCTGCCGGATGAAGCGAAACAGACCGGGCAGCCCAGATCGCACCGCCAGGTGACTTCCAAAAGCGCGGTGCAGGTATGCTGACGATGAGCGTCACACAGCCCGCAGTCCAACGGACAGCCTCGCTCCACGGAGGTAAAGGGCGTCCGGGGGCTCGACGGGACCTTGGGCCGCGCCCACCCGGAAAAGGAAGGCTCGCCGCGCCAGACCACCACGCGGAACTCCCCGTGTTCGGGGCAGGACTTGACCAGGAACGTCTCGTCGCCGACGGTCTCATGCACGGCCGGGATGGGCCGCAGGCAAACCGGGCAAACGCTTCTCGGGCTTCGGCTCACTACAGCTCGCGCCCCTCGGCCGGGTCCAGCCCGTTCTCGACAAGAATCTCGCGCACTTTTGCGTTGGCCTCGGCCACCAAACCGCCGCAGCGAGTCGGATGAGGGCTGCCGCAGCCGCCCTCAAGAATCGCCCCGCAGGTGATTCCGCCGTATTCGCGCGTCCGCTCGATAAACCAGTCGCGCAGGGTTTCAAGCATCACCGGCAGCACGTCGACCGGCTCTTCCATGTCCGTCCCCTTGCCCGCATACAGGCCGAGCGCGAGAACCGCGCCGGTGAGCACGCCGCATGGCCCGGAGCAGTCCCCCAACCCGTTGCACAGCCCGCCTGCGGCCCGAACCAGGTCCGGGTCCTCTCGGTCCATCTCGTCCAAAGCCATGACGACCAGCATCTGGCTGCAACAATACCCCTTTCCCGCCAATTCCATGACCCGGAGTCCTGCGTCGTCAAGCATCGTTACACTCCTTGTTTTTTCGCGATCATAAGATAATAGCCCAAGTCCCGTCCGCAGCCGCAGGAGCCGCCTCCGTCAATCCAGGCAAGACGGGCGGCCAGGTCCCGCAGCCGGTCGGAGTGGTCCTCAAGCAACTCCACGGCGAAACCGCGGGCGCGAACAAGCCGGACGGTTTCCGCCAAAGGCTCGGCACGGTCCGCGCAGGACGCCCCGCCTTCCGATGCGGGACGGGACGAGCAGAGGTCGGACAGAACCAGGAACCCGCCAGGCTTGAGAACCCTGTGGAACTCAGCCAGACCGGCAGGCCTGTCGTCAAACAGGGAAAAGACGCACTCGCAGAACAGGGCGTCGAACCGCTCCCGCGCAAAGGGCAGCCGGTCGCCACTCGCCCGGACAAGCCCCGGCACGGCGCGGGCCTGGCCCAGTTGGGCCGACGACGGCTCCACGCCCCACGCCTTGACGCCGTATCGCGAACGCAGCCGGGACACGGTGGCCCCGAGCCCCGCCCCGACGTCCAGAACCCGCCATCCCGGGACCGCGCCGATGCGTTCCACAGCCCGATCGGTCAGTTCAAAGCCGCCGGGCCGAAGGGTCTCACCGGCCACGGCGCGCAATTCCTCGCGTTCCCAAAGCGGGCGCGGCGCAAGGGACACGGCTACTTATCCTCCAGCAATTGCTCCACCTGATGCATCTTCCCCAGCGCCAGCGCCTCCGGTATGAGCACATAGCCGCACTCGGGACATACGGGCAACTCCACGTTGAACAAGGAGTTAAGGTACGTCAGCTCAACCGGCTTCATGACCATTTCCCTGTCGCAATGGCCGCATTTCCAGCCGTCGGCCCCGGCTCCAGGCACCTTTATCACGCTCATGGCTGCGCTCCCTCGATATGCATTCGGTGACACCAGGCGTTGTGCACCAGATACCCGTCGCCATCGGATTCGTATTCAACCCAATACGTCACCACGGCCGGTCGGAACGAGGCCAGGAAGCGGCCGGTCCCGCCGTGAACCAGATGTTTGCCGGACCGCTCCGCCTGAAGCAGGACCTTCTGCACGTCGCTTTTCAGGATGCGCCTCGACTCCATGGCCGCAGCGCCCTCTTCGGTGCACGACACGCGGACCTTTTCGAAATCCTCGGCCGTAACGCCGTCCGCTTCGCTCCACAGCTCCCGAAGCAGCTTCTCGCGCAGGCGGACACGGTTTTCACGCCGCTCGGAATGCCCCAGCGTGGGCCGCGCACAAGGCTCCGCACCGCCGGGATACAGCAGGTCGTAAAGATGCATGGCCCGCTTGCCTGTCCGGGCGATCATTTCGCGGCACATGGCGCAATAGGTGACGTAATCCTCGTTCACGGCATCGGCACGCGCTTTCGCCGCGGTCGCGCCAAGGGCGGGGTCCACCGCGTTGAGCAAACCGCCGTAGCCGCAGCACTGGGTCAATTCGCCCGTGTAATACGGCTCGACCACGGAGACCCCCAGGGAGTCCAGCAGGCCGCGCACGTCACTGCGCATCGCCCCGTCCTCTCGGGCCGCGCACGGATCGTTCACGGCCAGGGTTCCTCCATCCCGACGGGCGTTCTCCGGCAGGCCGAGAGCGCTCAGAACGGACCAATGGGAAACGATCTCCGCCTCGGGCATGGCCTCGCGCAGCGTTTTGATACAGGAGGGACAGGCCGCAATGATGCGTGGGAAACCGAGCCCCTCCCAAGCCGCCTTGAGCTCGGCAAGAGATTCCCCGAACAGGGATTCGCGGCCCGACCAGCGGGCGGGAGCTCCGCAACAGCGAAGAATGAGCCCCACCCTTCCCAGCCGGTTGCGGAGATCGGCATAAGCCCGCTCCGCCCCGCCGGGATCGGTGGCGGTCAACTGACAGCCGGGGAAAAAGACATATTCGCTCGAATCCGCGCCCGGTGCATGTCGGGCCAGGGCGCATTTGCCGCCGTCGGCGAAGGCCATGTCGCGCAGGGCAAACTCATGGGCCGAAGGAGGCATGGTGCCCTTGCCGATCATGTTGCGCCGCGCCTCCAGGCAAACCTCGCCCATGGCGAAATCCTCGGGACAGACCGTTTCGCACAGCCCGCAGAGCATACAGGAGTTTATCATCCTGTTGGCCTGGCGCGTTCCCCGGACAATGGCCTCGTTGTTGTAGACCTGTCTGACGTAGACCTTGGGGTACTGCTTGTAATGCTTCAGATAGACGCACCCCTTGACGCATTCCATGCATTCGCACTTCAGGCAGCGGGCCGCCTCCTCCACGGCGCGGGACTCGTCATACCCGCCGCCGACGGGCACAGGGGCCACGGCATCCACCCCGGTCAGGTTGGTATACAGACGCGTATCGTAAGGCCCTTCCAGCTCGCGGCTCTTGACCATGGACACGCCCTGGCAGAAACGCATGATGGAATTGGCGGCGCGGCGTCCGGCCGCAGCCTGGAAGACAGGCGATTTTTCCCCGGAACGGCTGGCGAAAAGCCCCAGCCGATTGGTGCCGAGGGTCACTTCGTCCGGCTCGCCGAAATTGAGGACCGAAGCGGCCACGGCATCGCTGTCCACGAAAACCGCATCCATCTCTTCCAATTGGGCCTCCACCAATTCGGGCGAGGACTCGACGCCCCGCTCCAAAGTGACGCCCATGCGGTCCATGGCTTCAAGCTCCCCTTCGAGCGCGCCTTCCGGCAACGCCGCGCCGACATCCGGCGCAACGCAATACACGGTCACGGCGAATCCCTTGCGGGCGATCTCCCAGGCCGCGCACAACCCGGTCATGCCGCCGCCGATAACGGCCACGGACTTGCCGTTGCGAGGTAGGGGCCTGGGCGGCTTGGACGGTTTGGCCGAGGTCGCCAGAAACCGTTCCAGTGATTCCATCTCAATGGCCCCGCCTACGTCCTTGCGCAGGCAGGCCGTCTTGCACGGCCCGTCGCAAATTCGGGCCAGAACCCCCGGCAGCGGCATGGTTTTGGCCAGTACGGCCCACGCCTTGTCAATGCGGCGCGCGGCCAGCAAAGAGCAGCATTCCCGGGCGTCAACATGCAGGGGACAGGCCGCCGCGCACTGCGGAGACTCCTCCTGGATGCACCGATGTTCCCATTGTCTCAGTTCCGCTTGTTCCATAGGTCACCACTTACGGAAAAAGGCGGCCCATGCCAAGGCACGGACCGCCGTTATTACGGTTTGGTGCCGTTAGCCCTTGAGGGCGGCAAGCACTTTCTCAGGGTAGGCCGGCAGTTCGCGAATGCGCGCGCCGCAAGCGTTGTAGATGGCGTTGATGATCGCCGCGTGCGGAGCGGTCAATGGCATCTCGCCGACGCCGGAAGCGCCGAAGGGACCGTCGGGACGCGGGGTCTCAACGTAGATGATCTCCATGTTGTCCGGGATATCCTTGATGTACGGGATACCGGCGCCCGCCATGTTGGCGTGCTTCTTGATATCCTCGTAATCCTCGGACAGCGCGAGGCCGATGCCCTGGGCGACGCCGCCGTGAATCTGGCCGTCCACCAGGAGGTAGTTGTTGACCACGCCGATATCGGCCACGGTGACCATCTTCTCGACGGTGGTCTTGCCGGTGGCGACGTCCACGGAAACCAGGGACAGGAACACGCCGTACATGTAGCAGCAGAACGGATTGCCCTGGCCGTTCGCATCGCAATCACTGGCCGGAGCGGACCACTTGCCGTGGTAGCGCAGCTCCAGCCCGTCGGCAGTCATGTCCTCATAGGTGCGGAAGGAACCGTCGGGCTTCCTCATGGCTGCGACGAGCTGTTCGCAGGCGTTCTTGATGGCCTGGCCTACGACGACCTGAGAACGGCTGCCGCCCGCAGGACCCGCCGCCGGCGCCAGGCTGGTGTCAGCCATGACCAGGTGGATCTGTTCCGGGGACAGGTTCAGGGGACGAAGGGCCTCGTGAGCGGTGCCCAGGGTGCCCATGTCCGCGCCCTGGCCGTGGTCGCCCCAAGCGCTGAAGACGGTGACGGTGTTGTCCTCGTTCAGGGCGATGTCCACCTCGGCGGTGTCCGGGCCGTCCAGGCCGGAGCCGTACACGCCGACGGAGACGCCCACACCGAGCTTTTTGGCGTCGGTGGAGTTCTCGGCCGCGAACTTCTTCGCCTCTTCATACTTGGGACGGATTTTGTCGAGCATCTCAGGCAGAGAGTAAACCTCGGGGTCCTGGCCGGTAGGCGTGGTGGAACCCTTGCGGTAGACGTTCTTGTAACGCAGCTCCAACGGGTCCATGCCCAGCTTCTCGGCCAGTTCGTCCATGCACACCTCGGAGGGGAACTCCGACTCGGGAGCGCCGTAGCCGCGGAAGGCCGCGCCCCAGCAGTGGTTGGTGCACACGGTGCGGCCCTCGCCTCGGATGGCCGGGATGTCGTAGCCCGCGCCGATGTACTGCGCGCCGCGCAGGGTCAGCAGGTCGCCAAACTCGGAGTACGGGCCGTGATCCACGGTCCAATCGGTCTCCATGCCGAGCAGCTTGCCGTCCTTGGAGGCGGCCAGGCGCACGGTGGTGAACTGCGGAGAGCGCTTGCCGGTGTACTGCTGCTGCTGTTTCCAGGTGTAGTTCAGGAACACGGGACGTCCGGTCGCCAAAGCAGCCGCGCCGACCAGCGCTTCCATAGTCGGGGAGAACTTGTAGCCGAAGGTGCCTCCGGTGGGGTTCTGGACCAGGACCATGTTCTCGGGCTCCACGCCCAGACCGGGGGCGATCATCAGCAGATGCAGATGGATGCCGATGGACTTGGAGTGGATCACCAGCTTGCCCTCTTCGCCGATGTAGGCGAACCCTACGTCCGGCTCGATGGGCATATGCGGCTGGCGCTGGGTGTAGTAATCACCCTCCACGACCACGTCCGCGTTCTCGAAGATGGGTTTGGTGTCCGGGCCCTTCGCCTCTTTCTGCACGTAGTAGACGTTGGGGGTGCCGGGATGGATTTCGATGGCGTCCTCGGCCATGGCCGCAGGAGCGCTCATGTACTCGGGCAGTTGCTCGAGCTCCACCTTGACCTTGGCCGCGCCTTCCTTGGCCGCCTGCGGAGAATCGGCGCAGACGATGGCTATGGCGTCACCGAACTGGAAGATCTTTTCGTCGCACAGGATGGGACGATCCCAGCCGTCGCCGAGGTTGGTCGGGAAGGTAATCAGGCCGGTGATGCGGTTCTTGCCCTTGACGTCCTTGTGGGTCACGACCTTGAAGACGCCGGGAACGGTCTCGGCCTCGGTCACGTCGATGGACAGGATGTTGGCGTGGGACACCTCCGCCTGAACCAGTTCGCAGTAAAGGCTTCCGGGGGGCAGACGCAGGCCCATGTCCGCGCCGAAGTCCCAGGTGCCGGTGACTTTGGCCACGGCGGACGGACGCGGGTACTTGGTGCCCCAGATGCGGCCGTCTTCGGGAATCTTGAAGGTCAGGTCGTCCATGGTCTTGTCGCCGCGCATAACTTCCGCGGCTGCCATGACGGCGTCGACCAAAGGTTTGTAGCCGGTGCAGCGGCAGACGTTCTTATGCTTCTGGAACCAATCGCGGACTTCGTCGCGGGTCGGGCTCGGGTTCTCGGTCAGCAACGCGTAGGTCGACACCAGGAAACCGGGGGAACAGAAGCCGCACTGGGCGCCGCCAAAGGCGATCCAGGCCATCTGGATGGGATGGAGGTTGTCGGGCGTGCCGAGACCTTCCAGGGTCATAATTTTGGTTTCGTTTTTGACCCGCTTCATCTTGACGGTGCAAGACCGAACCAGCTTGTCATCCCGCAGGATGGTGCAGCTGCCGCACTGACCCGAGCCGCAGCCGATCTTGACGCTGGTCAGTCCCAGGTTCTGGCGCAATACATTGGCCAGGGACTCTTCAGGCTCGCACACGACGATCCTGGGGACTCCGTTTACTTGGAGCGTCCGTTTAATCATGGCAGTTTTCCTCCTAATTTGTTCTCACTGTCTCGCAGATACGTTGGGTCCCCGGGGGAACCGTGAACTATTTGCCAAAGGGGCAGATGGGATAACGACACACCTCGCAGGTAGCGCAAAAGCCGCCATGCCCCAGGGACACGATGTCCTCGCGGGCAATCTTCTCCCCGGCCAGAATGCGCGGCACGATAAGGTCGAAAACCGAAGCCCGGTAGTACATGACGCAGCCCGGCAGCCCGAGGATGGGCACGCCGTTCAGCTCCGCGACCATGAACATGACGCCGGGAAACGTCGGGGAACCATAGGTAATCACCTCGGCCCCGGTGGAGCGGATGGCCGTGGGCGTCTGGTCGTCCGGGTCCACGGACATCCCCCCCGTGACCACGACCATCTCCGCACCCCCGGCAATGAAGGACAGGATGGCGTCACGGGTCATGGCAGGGTCGTCCGAGGTCAGCGTCTGCCCCATGACCTCGGAACCAAGCCGGGAAAACTTCTTGCGGATGACCGGCCCGAACTTGTCCTGAATACGGCCGTGGTAGACTTCGCTGCCGGTTGTCACCAGCCCGACGTTGAACCGCCGGAACGGACGGATGCCGACCACGTAGTCGTACTCGGCGCAGATGGCCTCCACCTGTCGTATCTTTTCTTCCTTGATGACCAGCGGGACCACACGGGTTCCGGCAACGGGCCGGGTCTCAGTAACCTGCTGGCCGGTGTGCAAAGTGGCCAGCACCACTTCTTCGATGGAATTGATGCGGTTCAGGGCTTCAACATTGACGTCGAGCAGACCGGGCTCCGCGATGAAGTTGATGCGCCCTTCGGAAACGTCTGACAGCGCGACGTGCGGACCGACGGCGGCCGCGGCGATGCGGCGGGCGGCCTCGTCCTCGTGAATACAGTCCTTCTCCATGTCCAGCACGTAAATGTGCTCCTTGCCGATTTGCAGAAGGGTCTGAATATCCTCCTCAGCGATGATGTGTCCCTTGCGGAACACCGGCCCCTTGCATTCGCCGGGGACTATCTTGGTCATGTCGTGACACAGCACCATGCCCACGGCTTCCTGAACTGGAACGGTCTTCATTGTCTCTGCACTCCAACTCCGAACAGGGCGACCATGTTCCCCCGGACGGGAAACGCCGCCATTCGGACACGTATTATCACACTTATATGCCTAATTAGACATAACACAAGGATATAGCCATCCCTGGGCACCCTTTTGCACCCGGAATCCGGCTGTCGAACAATTATGCCGGGTTGAACTCAATATATTCCCATGAGAATTTTAGGTCAACCGCTCTTTGAAATTTAAACTATATTTTTCATTGTGTTATATGTCCATTTTTCGAACACCGACCGAACGAATCCCGACCTTATACCGGGGTAAAAACGGGATAAAAAACAATTTTGCTCCAGCTAAAACCACCATGGAAATGCGAATTCGGGAATGGGGAACCCGTACGCAGCCCGCCAAGGGGCCTCAACCACTCCGGATGGCCCAGGATTCCCTTGCCTGCGTCATATCCGCCTGCTACGAGGGGGTTTGTGCGTTATAACGTCCACTCCAACCGCCAACTGCGCAGGGCAACGCGCAAGGAGCCCAAGTGCCACCGACCGACATCCGATCCGCCATTGCCGGTATAATAAAAAAATGTCGAAATGACAAAGAGATAAGCCTCGATAAGGCCGCCCTGCTCACAGGCGTTTCCAAAGCCATGCTCGGCCAGATCGAGCGACTGGAATCCGCCCCGACCATCACTACCTTATTAAAGATCGCCGCAGGGCTGAACATTTCCTTGGCCTCGTTTTTCTCCAGCAAGACGGGCTCGGATTTTCGTCAGGTGGGCATCCCCTGCGATCCGGACATGCTCGTCCGGGAACTCTTTCCCTATGACCCGGCCACGCGCATGGAGCTGTTCGAAGTCACCCTTCGCAACGGGCACCGCCTGGTTTCCGCCGCCCACCGATTCGGCGTGGTGGAGCATGTTGTGGTCCTCCGCGGCGTGGTCGATCTGATCCACGAAGGTCGGCTCCACAGGCTGGAGCCGGGGGACGTCCACAAATTTCACGCCGATGTGGCCCATCAGTACAAGGCTGTAACGGACAGCGCGGTATTCCATAATACCATCTGCTACACCTAGCGCGGGACTTCCATAGGCGGGCTCTCCGTCCGAATGAATGATTTCCGCTCGCCCCGTGGATATACGCCGTGAAGCCACGACCACACCCGACCTCTCCCCCTGGACAGGAAGACTGGGAAGCAGAGCCTGACACCAGCCAACGATGTGGGCCGGACAGAGATGAAGGCGAAATCAAAAGGGCGCAAAAAAAGACCGGCCCATTGCGGACCGGCCTTTTCAAAACACATTTGCGCCCAGGCTAGAACGGCACGTCGTCCATGCCGCTGGCCTCGGACGGGAAAGCGGGACCCAAATCCTCGTCTTCGTCCTGCCGGGGCGGGTTCTGCTGGTAGCCGTTCTGCTGCGGGGGACGATTCTGCTGGGGACGATTCTGCTGGTAACCGCCCTGCTGCTGATAGCCGCCCTGCTGCTGGTACCCGGCCTGCTGGCCGTCGGGAGCGCGGTCGAGGCCCTGAATATTGTCGGCCACGACCTCGGTCATGTAGCGATCCTGGCCGGAGCCCTGATCCTGCCACTTGCGGGTCTGGAGTTTGCCTTCAATCAGAACCAACCGGCCTTTGGCCAGGTAATTGCCGCAGAACTCGGCCTGCTGACGCCAGGCCACGATGTTGTGCCATTCGGTCTTTTCCACCCGCTGGCCGGTCTGCCGGTCCCGATACCCCTCGTCTGTGGCGATGGAGAACCTGCAACGGGCCTGGCCGTTGGGCGTATAGGACAACTCGGGATCACGCCCGAGCCTGCCGATGAGGATCACTTTATTCAAGCTGCCAGCCATTTCAACTCCTTACCTAACAAAAGTTCATCTTTGAAAATTCAATATCAAAATTTGGCCGCACTGTCTTCAAGTGCGTCCAAGGTGTCTTCCAGTTCATAGGTGAGCTTGTCCGCATCACCGGGACGCCAATCACCCAGGGCTTTTTCTATGGACAAACGCAGTTTGTCCGCCTTTTCGGCGTTTTCCCTGAGGACGTCGGCCTTATCGCCGGGAATGAGCCCGGCGCGCACGGCATCGAAGATCGCATCGGCCAGTTCCATAACGCCCTTTTTGGGGATGGCGGAACTGTCCTCCCAAGCCAGATTCCACAAAGAGGGCCAGGTCTTGCGTACCTCGTCCTCGCTGTACGTCCATGCCGACACCCGAATCTGCAGCAATCTGCCCATGCCGAACCTCCCGGTCTTGTGTTTTGCCTACACCTCTTCTTCCCACTCGCTCTGAATGCGGGCCACCACATCCTGAATGACAGAGAGCTGGTCTTCGGGACAGACGCCGATAAGGGGCTCGCCCTCGTCCACGTTTTCGCCCCGGCCGAAATAGACGGAGTAGATGATGCCCTCCGGCCCGGAATAGGCCAGCGGGGTTTCCCGCTTCATGCGGGACACAATGAGGAATTCCATGCCGTCGTGGACCTTGACGGAACGCTTGCCCGAAACCTTGAGTTTCTGGTCCACTTCCGGAACGAAATAATATTTGGCCCGCTCGGGAGCCCGGAACAGATACAGGGCCTCCTGCAGGATGAGTTCGATAACCTCTTTGCGGGTCATGTAATGTTTGATTGTCACAAGCGGCTCGCCCGCCTCGACGAACTGCCCTTCAAACCTCGTGTGCACGGCCTCGATGACGCCCTTCTCGGGAGCGAGGATGGGCTTTTCGTTCTTCTCGCGGGTCAGTTGCGCCAGCAGGGTGCCGGGTTTCTCCATGAACTCGCCTCTGGGGCCATGGACTTTTTCACCGGGCTTTACGGACGCGAAGGAGACCACGCCGGTGTGAGGGGCCCGAACCACGATCTCGCGGTAGGGCGAAGCCTTCACCTTATCAAGTAACTCTTTAATATTAAGCACTATTTTTCCTCTATTGCGATCTGATTCGTGTCTGTTTCAAACACGGGACACGATGGGGGGTGTCTCATAAAAATCAGCGATAGTAAAGGTTGCGCCCGCCCATGGTCAGGAGCGACTGATGGAGGTTTTTCTTGACCTCGCGGCGATCCCATATGCCGTGGATGTGGCCCCGCGACAGTGCGTGGTAGGCCTGATGGTAGTTGGGAGGCACCGCAGTGCCCGTGGTTTCGCTGATGACGCCCGGTCCGGCGAAACCGATGTTCGAGGATTGCACCGCGAACTGGTACGGCGAACAGCCGAGGAAGCTGGCCACGGGGCCGGCGTAGGAGTTGGTGTCGTAGAGCACCAGGTACAGGCCGCCCGCGTCGATGTACCTCCGCACGGCGATGGTGCAGCGCGGCATCTGGATGACGCCGTTGACGCCCTCCTGAATCCGAATGCCCGCCGTGCCGTGCACATAGGCGATGAACGGCTGCCGCTTGCGGGTGGCGCGTTCCGCCGCGCGGATGAACTTTTCGCCCTCGGCCGCCCCCACGGAACCGCCTCTGAAGGGCGCGCAAAGCACGGCCACCACGGTATCCACCTCCTCAATGGAGGTCTCGAAGGTGATGCAGGCGGACTTGAGGCCGGTCCGCTCCTTGGCCTTGTCCAGCTTGGTGTCGAATTTCTCGTAACCAAGGGGATTCACGGACTCCAATTGCCGGTTGAACTCCTTGGCCTCGCTGTAGCCGAAGACGTTCTCGAGATACCAGCGGTACTCCATGGGAAAATGATGGCCGCAGGAGGGGCAGACCCCAGCGAAATCGCCGAAGAGGTCCGGAACCCACAGGTCCGGACAATGATGAGTGCGGACGTTGGGACAGGAGATGGTGCGGTCCTCCTGGCTGCGCGGGCTGGTCCACGCCCATTCGCTGCCCACCAGACATGCGCCGTCCTCGGGGCAGGAAAGCCGGGTCAGCCTGTCCACCACGGCCACCCCCACCTTGGGCTGTTCCCCGTTATTGCCGGGGAGGACGCGATCCAGAGTCTTCTTCAGCGGCATGAACACCTTGTGACGGACAAGGTGCGCCTCGGCCCCGAGGTCCTCGAACATGGCGTTGAGCCGTTTTTTCTGACGCCCGAGCAGGTCGTAACGCAGGAAGGAATGGGCGGCCCAAACCGTCCCCTTGGTGGCGGCCACGGCACGGCTGACAACCCCGGTGCCGTCCAGACGGGCGTGGCGGCTCATGGCCCGGAACTTCCGCTGGCGCAAGTCCACCAGCCTGTCGAGCGCGGACGAAGACAGTGTCCAACGCATATAGATGGATTCGGCATCGTCGGTCTTGGAGGTGCGCACAGCCATGGCGCGATAGAGCTTCATGGACTTGACCGAGCTGACCACCTCGTTGGTGGTCTGGATAAGCTCGCGCCTCAGTTCATGGAAAAAGTCGTAATGATACGGGCGCGCGCCCAGCGGCGGTTCCTGAAGCACGCGGTCCACATAACCGTTCCGCAGATTGTCCTCGGCGGTGATGCACAACTGCCGGGCGCATTTTTCGATGAGCTCGGGAGTGGTCCGGTCGCCGCTGCGCAGCCCGGCCTCAATGGCCGCCGCGCCCTCGGGCGAGATCACGGAATAATAGCCATGGGAGAGCATGATCCTGCGATCGGCCAGGCCTATGGCCTCGGCTCCGCCCGAACCGCCCTCGGAAAAGACGGAAATGACAGGCACGCGCAGCCCGGCCAATTCGTAGAGGTTGCGGGCGATCTGCTGGGCCGCTCCGGGCCAGTCCTCCACGGGGTACGCACCCGGCGTGAACACGAAGGCGTGCACCGGGATGTTCTCGGTCTCGGCCACCTTCATGTAATGCAAGGCCTTCGCGTTGCCCCAAGGCTTGACCGAACCGCCGTTGCGAAAGGCCTCGCCGTGCCCCTTTTCCTGGCCGATGACCATGACCATCTGATTGATGACCTTGTCCCCCACCCTGCGCGAAAACACGGCGCGGGCGATGAGCATACTCGGGTCGATGTTGTACTCGCCCCGGCCGCCGATCTCCGTGTAGTTGTCGTAGACGTTCTCCAGAATGTCCTTGAGGCAGATTCGCTGGGGATGACGGACGATGCGCACCCGATCCATGGGGGTCAGGGTGGTGTCGAGTTTGCGCTCGGAAAAATCGAACAGATCCTCGATGCGCACGAGCTCCTCGCGCTTGGCCCCGCCCGGAATGGTCTCGTGGCGTTCCATGAGTTCGCCGAACTTGGCGGCCAACAGCCGTATGGACTCATCGTCGCGGTTGGCGAAGATGTCCTGTATGTAATGCAGCCGATCCCTCAGGCCCTGGATTCTCCGTTCCCTGTCCATACTCAGAACTCCAGAAGCCCGCCGGTTTTGGCCTTCAGATATTCGATATTGCTATAAAATTCATCTGAGGTGCTGCCGCACTTCCCTTCCAGAGCCAACTCGTCCAGGAACTGGAGGCCGCGCGCCTTGGCCTCGGCCAGATCATTGCCCCAAACAATGGCCAGGGCCAGGTTCGGATCGTATTCCATGGGAATCTCGTACTCGCGGTCCGTGGGCACGTGGGTATGAACCTGAAGCCAGTCGCGATCGCTCCACGCCAGACGCGAAATGGTCCCGGCGCACGGGGTGAACCTATTGGCCGTGTTCTCGGCCACCAACCGATACTCGATGCCGACGCCCTCGAAGGAAATGTCCTCCTGAGAGTAGCGCAACGGTTCGCCCAGGGCCAGGCGGATCTGCTCGGTGATGATGTCCACAGGCTGTCCGTTGACCCTCGAGATAACGGCCGACACGCCGTTCTCGACCTGAATGCGCGTATTGACCTCCATCAGGAACGGCTCGCCGCGCGGGGTGATGATCCACTCCCAGGTGCCCACGTTGTCGTAGCGGGTCTCGCGGGCCATGGCCAGGGAATGCTCGGTGATCTCCGACAGCACTTTTGCGGCGTCGAAGGTATAGGGAACCACGCCCGGCGCGAACCCGGGGGCGACCTCGATGCGCTTCTGTTTGCCGGTGGACTGGACCGAACAGTTTCGCGTGCCGAAATGCACGTGGTTCCTGCCGCCCCGCTCGGAAACCACCTGCACCTCCAGGTGGTTGAAATCGAAAATGCGCTGCTCGATGAGCACGCCCTCGTCGCCGAAATTGCGCTTGGCGTAATTGCGTATGCGCCGGAACACCGAGCGGAACTCGTTGAGGTCGCCGACTTCCTCGATACCCATACCGCCGCCGCCAGCCGAGGCCTTGACCATGATGACACCGTCCACGATGCCCTGGCTCGCCTGGAACTCGAACAGGCTGGAGGCGATCTCGTCGGCCTCTATCTCGCTGTACACGGGACGGTCGGAGCCGGGCACGGTCGGCACGTTCAGGGAACGGGCGATGCGCTTGGTGTTGATTTTGTCGCCCAGATCGCGAATGACCCACCAGGAAGGCCCGATGAACTCCATGGGGCGATCCCGCCGCAATACGCGACGGGCGAACCGGAAGTCCTCGGCAAAGAAACCATAGCCGGGATGTACGGCCGTGGCGCCGCTCGCGTCGGCAACGGAAAAAATCTCGTTGGCGTCCAGATAAGAAGAAATGGAGTAAACGGCGTCGTCGCCGGCCAGCTCCCGGGCAAGCCGCACATGGCCTGACGCCCGGTCCTCGGCCGTGCACAGGCAAACGAAATCGATTCCCAGGCGGCGGCACGCGCTCATGACCCGCATGGCTATTTCGCCTCGGTTGGCTATGAGGACCTTGTGGCGGTCGATGTCCTTGCGTTGCACCGTCAACCTTGCTCGCGTTTTTTCTTTTGCAGGGCTATACGTCTTTTTTGCACCTCAAGAACCAATTTGTCGAGCTTGATCTGCTTCTGCCGATCCAGGTCAACGAAATTGAACCCCACGACGCCGCCGTCATGCAGCCTCATGCACATGGCCAGGGCTCCGCCGATGAACAGCCTGTTCCGAATCCTCAACTCCACGTCATACATTTCCTTCTCGACAAACCGGCCGCCCTCCTCGCGCACGGCAACTCCCGTGGCGCTGAGGTCCAGCACGTCGTAGACCTGATCGAGGCCGGGGAACCGGGCGGTCAGGCCGGGCACGTTGGTACGGAAGGCCTTGCGCAGCCGCTCTTCTTCTTCAGGCAACCGAATGCTGAAATCCATTAGTATCCTCTCTGAAAAAATTAATGTCAGAGGCCGTCTACTTACCGGACACGCGCTTTTCAAGCACGAATTCGACCCGACGGTTCTTGGCCCGATATTCCGGCGAAGTGTTCGGGAAAAGCGGGTTCAGATAGGCCAGCCCCGTGGCCGTCAACCGGGTGGACTCCAGCCCCATGTCAAGCAGCTCGCGCAGGACGTTGACCGCGCGCATGGCCGATATCTCCCAATTGTCCTTGAACCGGGACCGGCCGCTGGGGCGGACGTTGTCCGTATAGCCGATGATCTTGATGTTCTGGTCCTTGTGCTTGATGAAAAAATCCTTGAGGTCGTTGACCAATTCCACGCCCCGGGGCGTGAGCTCCACCTGGCCGGACTCGAACATGACGTCGCCCGGCACGCGGAGGGTAATGACTCCGTCCTCGAAATTCGCGCTGACCAGCCCTTCCACGCCCTTCTTGGTCTGAAGCGTCTTGACCTCGGCGAAGACCTTCCGCTGGGACTCGATGATCTGACGCCGCATCAGGGCCTGATCGATGAGCACACCGGCTTCCTCCCTGCTTATCCTGCTGGTCGAAACCTTGTTCATCTTGCCTTGCAGGGCCTGCGTCACCGAAGAAAATGTCTTGGAAAACTTCTCGTTGTCCAGAGTGGACATGGAATAGAGCAGCACGAAAAAGACCAGCAACAGCATGGAGAGGTCGGCGAAAGTCGTCAACCACTCGGTGTTCTCCTCTTCATCGTCGCTGAAATCGAGGAGCAGATCGTCTTCTTCGTCGCGGCTCATCGATGCATCTCACGTTCCGCCGGGGCCAGGAAGGAGGACAGCTTCTCGTAGACCAGACGGGGGTTGTTGTTCTCAAGTATGGACTTCGCCCCCTCGAAAATGACCTCGAGGTGCAATTGCTCCTGTAAGGTGCGCGCCCTGAGCTTGGCCGCCATGGGGATGAAGAAGAGCGTGGACATGGCGGAACCGTAGAAGGTGGTCAGCAGGGCCACGGCCATGGCCGGGCCGATGGACTTGGGATCGTTGAGCTGGGAGAGCATCTGAACCAGGCCGATGAGCGTGCCCATCATCCCGAAGGCGGGAGCCAGAGCCGCCAGCCTCTTGAAGACGTCCTGCGCCACCTGATGGCGGCGGCGCATGGAATTGATCTCGATGGCCAGGGTCGTGCGGATGAGCGCGGGATCGGCGTTGTCGGCGATGAGTTGGCAGGACTTCTTGAGGACCATGTTCTCGGTCTGGACGTTCTCCAGGGCGACGAGCCCCTCCCGACGGCTGATCTCGGCCACCTTGACCATGATGTTGACCACGTCCCGAACCCGGTTCTTGCGTCCGACGAACATCTTGAACGCGGCCTTGAAGGACTGTATGATCTCCTCGAACGGGAAAGCCACCAGAATGGAGGCAAGCGTTCCGCCGACAACTATCATCATGCCGGGAATGTTGATGAAAACATCGACAGCCCCGCCGATGATGATGGCCCCGATGATGAGCGACAAGCCGACGGCGAGACCCAGTAGCGTCACGATATCCATAAAGCGTGCCTATCCTTCACAGTCTGATCGGTCCGTTTTGCGAAAACCCTCTCCCCCACCCGACGGCGCGTCCAAGCCAAAGGAGCCCAAATGGAATACCGGAAAAAGATACGACATTCTGCCGCATACATACATGAAAAGCTAGGCAAAATTCAAGCAGGTACCGTCGCCTTCGTCACGGGCACGGGCCTCGGCCCCCTGACCTCGGCCATCGAAGCCCCTGAAATCATCCCCTACGGCGACATTCCCCACTTTCCTGTTTCCTCGGTAAAAAGCCATGCGGGCCGTCTCATTTCGGGGTCCATTGAGGGTGTCCCTGTGCTCGCCCTGGATGGCCGGTTCCACCTCTACGAGGGATTCACCCCGCAGGAAGCCACCCACAACATCCGCGTGCTCGGCGAGCTAGGCATACGGACGCTGATCCTGACCAATGCGGTGGGAGCCCTCAACCCGTCCTTCGAAGTGGGCTGCCCCATGCTCATCGAGGACCACATCAATCTGACCGGCCTCACCCCCCTGCGCGGCCCGAACGTCGACGCATGGGGCGACCGTTTCCCGGACATGTGCGCGGTATACGATCCGGCCCTGCGCGGGCTGGCTGTGGAAAAGGCCTTGGAACTGGGCATCCGCCTGGAACGGGGCGTATTCATGCAGATCATGGGGCCGAACATGGAGACTCCCGCCGAAACCCGCATGTACCGGATCATGGGGGCTGACGCCATCGGCATGTCCACCTGCATGGAGGCCATCGCGGCGCATCACATGGGCATCCGCATCCTCGGCATCTCCTGCCTGACCAACAAGAACCTGCCCGACTGCATGGAGGAGGCCCCCCTCGAACGGGTCATCGCCCAGGCGGAGAAATCCTCGGCGGCAATGGTCAGGCTTCTGCGCGCCATCCTAAAGGAAATCCCGAAAACAGCCGAATAGCATTCGGGGCAACCGGCCCGAAACCATACATCGCCACAACCGCGACCCGGGACGACAACGACATGAACAAGACGGCCTTGAGCATATTGGCGGCAGCGGCCCTGCTCATCACGCAGGGATGCGGCAACCGCATGTGGGAAGACACCAAAGGGAGCACCACGGACGCGTTCAACTACGTGACCGACAATCAACCCACGGCGCAAGCCTACCACGACACGGCATCCGTGCCGATCATAGAGCTCAACTCCCGGGCCGCCGACACCCTCTACGCCAACGTGTCGAGCAATGAACTTTCCCCCAACTCCGCCGTGTTCATCTCGCCCTTCGACAACCGCAACGACCCCGCCGACAAGTCCGTATTCGGCAGGACCATGGCGGACCAGATCGCGGACCGGCTCGTGCAGCGCGGGGTCCGCATCACCGAAGGCGAACCCAACGCCACGGACTTTACCTACGCCTCGGGCGTCACGCCCAAAGACTACGACCATGCAGCCGGGCTGGCCGGCTCCTCCAGGGAACTGCCTCCCAGGACCGCCAGGCTCGCGGGCTCCTACGTCGTCGCCGACCAATACATATACATGACCGCCCGCGTCATTCGCCTGGTGGACTCCACCGTGATCTCGGCCCACAACTGGACTCTGCCCGTTACCGACAGCGTCCGCCAGATGCTCCCCCAGTTGGCCGAGCAAGACAGGGGCCTGACCCCCTCGGTCAAGACCTCTTTCAACAACTAGGCGAGTCTCCGGCGGCCTTCCTTTCGAGGCATGGACTCATGCGGCAAAGGCCGTCGCCAATCCTCAACTGTGCGGTGTCCCTTTGCGGGACAGGGGCATGAGAAAAGGGGATTACCCCTTTAAATTCCTGAAAATTCAAATCAGGCGTTGAAAGCCGCTTTGCGGCGATAGTCGGATGATTTCGCCTCCGGCGGGCAAGGGCTCGCACCCTTGCATCCCCAATTGCGCCTTCGGCGCGGGGCTTTTAGGTTCCGCGGCGTTCTGCCTCGAAAGCGGGAAGTTCAGTATGCAGGTCCCCCAAAAAAGGGACCCCGCGTCAGCGAAGCCCCTTTGTTGTTCATATCTCCATCCGTCATTCTTCGGATTGGTCGTCCGCGCTCCAGATTGCGCCCGCGTCCTCGCCCCATTGCTTTTTGGCGAGGCGATGGCCGAGATTGAAGGCCTTGGTGTTGACGGCCCTGATCTTGGCGGGAAGAACGGACTCCAGGCTTTTGCGCATGGTGGCCTGGTTTACGAACGGCAAAAGGAAGGAGAGCGCGCCCAGGACAACCGTGTTCATGGCCTGAACAATGCCTACCTTGTCCTTGGCCAGAGCCGTGAACGGCAGCCCGAGATACTGGTTGGTGGGCGGCTGCTTGACCAGATCGGACTCAAGGACCAGGATGCCGCCCTTCTTAAGATACGGGAAATAGGCGTTGCACGCCTCCTGGGACAATGCCACGAGCAGGTCCAGGCTTTCCGCCTTGGGGTAGCTGATGCGCTCCGAGCTGATGACCAGATCGCACTTGCTCGACCCGCCGCGCGCCTCCGGCCCGTAGCTCTGGGTCTGCGTGACGTTGTAGCCGTGCCCGAGGGCGAGCCCCTGCCCCATGATCTTGCCGAGCGTGATGATGCCCTGCCCGCCAAGTCCGGAGAAACGGATTTCGAACCGATCGAGTTTCTGTTGCGCCTTCATCTACTTGCCCCCCTTTGCGGGCCGCGCGAGGAAGCCTTCCTGCATGGCGTAGTAACGCTCCTCGAAGCCGGGCTGTCCGCGATCGACGAACACGCCGATGGGCATACGCCCCTCCCGCTTTTCCTCGGGCAGTTCGTTGTACCGCTCCACGGTGATGGCCGTGGACTTGAGCCACTTGTACATATCCACGGGAGTCTTGTACTTGTTTTTCCGGCCGTACTGGGTGTGACAGGGAGTAATGGCCTCGACCACACTGAACCCGGGACGCTCCAGGGCCTCGATCATGATCTTTTCCAGCCTGTTGACGTGAAAGACCGTGCCACGCGCCACGTAATTGGCTCCGGCCCCCTTGGCCAGCTCCACCGTATCGAAGCTGTGGTCCAGCTGCCCGTAGGGGTTGGTCATGGTGGTGGACCCTTCGGGCGTGGCCGGTGAGGACTGCCCGCCGGTCATGCCGTAGATGCTGTTGTTGAGGATCAGGGCCGTTACGCCGATGTTCCGCCGGGCGGCGTGGATAAGGTGGTTGCCGCCGATGGACAGGGCGTCCCCGTCGCCCATGAGCGCGATGACGTGGAGCTTGGGATTGGACATCTTGATGCCCGTAGCGAAGCTTAAGGCGCGCCCGTGGGTGGTGTGAACGGTGTTGAAATCCACATACACGGCGAGCCGCCCCGAACAGCCGATTCCCGCCACCACTACCACATCGTCCTTGGGAATGCCGAGGGAGTGAATGGATCGGATCAAAGTGCCCAGCACGATACCATGGCCGCATCCCGCGCAGAGCACATGCGGGAATTTCTTGTTGTGCCTCAGGTACTGATGAATGATCTCGTTTCCGGTGATGTTGTTGCTCATTGCGCTACCCCTGCATGATGACCTTGAAGATTTCCGAGGGAGTGACGATCTGGCCGTCCACGCGGTTGATGGTCCTGACCGCGGCATGGCCCATGTTGACCCGCTTCACCTCGCGGGACATCTGCCCCATGTTCATCTCGGGCACCACCAGGGTCTTGGCGTGGGCCAGAATCTTTTCCGTATGCCTGCGGGGATAGGGGAACAAGGTCATGAGCTTGAGCAGCCCGGCCTTGACGCCATGGCTGCGCGCCTGCTTCACGGCCAGTTCCGCCGAACGTGCCACGGAACCGTAGGCGATGACGCAGACGTCGCAGTCGTCGGTCATGATTTCCTCCACCAGTTGGATGTCGTAGAAGAACTGATCGATCTTGCGGTGAATGCGGTCCATGAGTTCGACCACCTCCTCGGGCCGCTGGGTGGGGAACCCGTTGCGGTCGTGGGTCAGGCCGGTGACATGGAAGCGGTAGCCCGAACCGATGGGCGGCATGGGCGGCACGCCGCGCACGGTCTCTTCATAGGGCCGGTACCACTCGGGCGGCATTGAGGGAATCGTGCGGGAAAAGACCTCGAACTCGCCTTCATTGGGAATCTCGATCTTTTCGCGGGTGTGGGCAGTGACCTCGTCCAGCAGCAGGATGACCGGAGTCCGGTACTTTTCAGCCATGTTGAAGGCGGTAATGGTCATGTCGAGACATTCCTGAACGTCGGAGGCGGACAGGACAATGATCGGGTGATCGCCGTGCGTGCCCCATCGGGCCTGCTGCACATCGCTCTGGGCTGGGCACGTGGGCAGCCCGGTGGACGGCCCGCCGCGCATGACGTTGACCAGGACCAGCGGCGTCTCGGCCATCACGGCGTAACCCAGGTTTTCCTGCATGAGGGAAAATCCGGGGCCGGAAGTGGCGGTCATGGCCTTGCGGCCGCAGAGGGAAGCGCCGATGACCGCGCCCATACTGGCGATCTCGTCCTCCATCTGCATGAACACGCCGCCCTCGATCTTGGGCAGGCTGGCGGCCATGATTTCCATGATCTCGGAAGAGGGAGTGATGGGATACCCGCCATAGAAGGAGCATCCGGCCAGCAGCGCCCCCTGGACGACAGCCTCGTTGCCGAGGGCGAAAATTTCCGTGCGTTTCTTTCGTCTGGGCATATAGCCTAAGCCCCCTTCCCGGCCGTTTTCTTCTTCGGCGGCAGGATTTCGGCGTCCTGTTCGGACAGACCATTGTCCATGGGTTCCTTGTGACTGACCACGATGGCGAAATCCGGGCAATGCAGCTCGCAGAAGCCGCACCGGATACAGTCCGCCTCACGCTTTACCACGGCCTTCCCATCCGGGCTGAGGTCGAGGACCTTGCCCGGACAAAATTCGACGCAAATGCCGCAGCCTTTGCACCAGTCCGGGTAAACGGTTACCTTGTTTTTACCTTTGTACTTTCTGGACATGGCTCCTTCCAGGGCTGATTTGAATTCTTCAGGCCGAACCTGAATCCGCTGAAACCGCTCTGTCTCGCACCCGTTGCGTACGGTACACAGCTGATTTTCTAACAGGAAATTTCGCCGTGTCCAAGGGTTTCGGAAATTCCTTTTTTGCCTTGCAAAAAACGCAGACGAAAAAACGCGAAATGCGCCCTCGGGGAGAACCCTTCAGGCGCATTTTTAAAAAGGAAAAAACGGAAAATCAGGCGGCGAGCACGGCCAGGGCGTTGACCACCGAAGCGGCCAGAGCACTGCCTCCCTTGCGCCCTTCCACGGAAATGTAAGGTATATCCCGGCTCATGAGCAGCGCCTTGGATTCGGCGGCGTTCACGAATCCCACGGGCATCCCGACAACAAGCGCGGGACTCGCGATGCCGTTGTCCACGTGCTCAACCAACCGGATAAGCGCTGTAGGCGCGTTTCCCACTACCCATATGTCCGGCCTCAATTCGCTCACCGCCACATCCACGGCAGCCTTCGCCCGGGTGATTCCCTCACGCTTGGCCCGCTCCGCGACACGAGGATCGTTCATCAGGCAATGCACCTTGCATCCCAGGGGATCGAGCCTGCGCACGGGCATACCGCGCCGAGCCATTTCCGTGTCGGTGACGATCACAGCCCCGTTACCAAGGGCATTGAGACCGTTGTCCACGGCCCGCTCGTGAAAACGGACCAGAGAAAGCATCTCGAAATCCGCCGTTGTGTGGATCATGCGGCGGACGATTTCCCACTGCGCCCCCTCGAAAGGACGGGGCTCCGGCACCTCCGAATCGATGATCCGGAAGGATTCCGCCTCGATGTCTTCGGGTTTTTGAAAATTCTGAAAGGTTATCTGCGTCAAAACGGCACCCTCCCGGTACACATTTTCATCATTTTCTCATTCTTTTTTACGCAAAAATGAAACGATCCGGAACGCTTTTCATTCGTTTTCCGGACCGTCTCGGTTGATGGCAATTGTTTTCGCGGGCCTGCCCGCCCCCGGTCCGTCTAGCGGTTCCGGGCTTGATAGCGCGACAACTGGGCCTCCAGCCGTCTGCTGTAGGAGGTCAGTATATAGCAAATCAGGAAATAGAGACCCGCAATGGCAATCCATATCTCGAAGGAAGCGACCATTTCGCGGTTATCCACCTGAACGCCGGTCCGGGTCAACTCGATGACGCCGAGGATGGCGGCCAGGGAAGTATCCTTAGTCAGGGAAACGAACTGATTGACGAAAGACGGAATCATGTTGCGCAACGCCTGCGGCAGGATAATCAACTGCATTGCCTGCGCATGGCTCAACCCGGTGGAACGGGCGGCCTCCATCTGGCCTTTGGGCAAGGCGACGACGCCCGCCCGAACGATCTCGGCCACGTAGGCCCCGGTAAAGACCACGAAACATATCATGGTCGTGGAAAAGGCGGGCATGTTCTGCCCGGTAATCACCGGAGCCAGATAGTAGAACCAGAAAATCAGGAGCAGCAACGGCATCCCGCGAATCATCTCAATGTAGCAAACAGACGGAATCTTGACCCACCACTTGCGGGACAACCGCATGAGCCCCGCGGCCAAGCCGAGCCAGAACGCGCCGAAGATGCCGCAAATCGCCAGGATAACGCTGGCAACCAGCCCTTCGGGATTGTGAAGGAAGGGGAAATGCCAGTCGAGAGTCGTATTCCCGTACAGAAAATAATCGAAGTTGTTGTAAACGATATCCCAATGCATCAGTCCACCCCTAGTACATGACCTGAATCATGAAGTGTTTGTTGTACAAGTTGATGCACAGGGAGACGACCAGGGAGATCGCCAAATAGATCAACAAAGCGACGGTGAATGCCTCGAACGGCATGGCGTGGTAGGACTCGATCTGACTAGCCTGGTACATGAGGTCGGTGACGCCCAGAACCATAACCAGGGACGAGTTCTTGATAAGGTTGAGCGCCTGGGAAATAAGCGGCGGAATGACTATGCGCAACGCCTGCGGGAGAATCACGTAGCGATACCCCTGCAGGAAGGAGAGTCCCACCGCGCGGGACGCCTCAAGCTGGTTCTTCGGAATGGAGAAGATGCCCGCCCGGATTTCCTCGGCGATAAAGGCCGCGGTGTACACGGTCAGGGCAATGATGCCCATGATAAGCTCGACATTGAAAAGCATCCATTCACCCACGAACTCGTGCCCGAACAGGGAGAACGGGCCGGGGAACCAATAGTAGAGGTCGTTCATCCAGTCGTTGATGACCGTGGGGATGACGAAATAGGATGCGTTGTACCAGAAAAAGATTTGTACGAGCAGCGGCGTATTGCGAAAGAACTCGGTGAAGGCGAGGCTGAACCACTGAAACGGCTTGAACGGGGTCATCCGCAGAATACAGATGACGATCCCCAAAATCATGGCGCAGATAAGGGAAATTACCGAAATCTGCATCGTGGTGCAGAATCCCTCCCACATCCACTGGGCGGGTTCGCCCGAAAACATCTTGGCCCAATGAAACGTATAATCCAAAATATAATCCGCTGGTTAAAGTTGGCTCAAAAACCGGGAGCGCTTGACGCGCTCCCGGTATATCGGACTAAATGATCCTTACATGGGCCAGAGTTCCAGCTCCCAACCCGCGGGCAGGTCGTAACCCATCCACTTCTTGAAGAGCTTGTGGTAGGTGCCGTCCAGCCACATCTCGTTCAGGCTCTTGTTGACGAAATCGCGGAAGGCGGAATCGTTCTGGGGAACGCCGAGGCCGTAAGGCTCGGAAGAGAAGAAGGAACCGACGATTTCCCACATCTCGGGATTGTCGTCACCAGCCTTGAGACCGGCCAGGATGCCGGAGTCGGTGGTCACGGCCTTGACCTTGCCCTGCTTCAAAGCCATGAAGGCCTGCGGGTACTCGTCATAGGAGATGACCTGCGCATTGGGCTGCGCGGCCTTGATGTTCTTCTCGGAGGTGGAACCCTTGACGGTGCCGACCTTCTTGTTGGCCAGATCGTCGGTGGACATGATGCCGGAGTCCTTCTTCACCAGAAGCTTCTGGCCGTCCATGAAGTAGGTGATGGAAAAGTCGATCTGTTCGTCACGGGAGAACTTGTGAGTCATGGTGGCGGCGAGGATGTCCACGGAACCCTGGGCCAGCATGGGGATGCGGTTCTTGGAAGTAACGACCTTGAACTCGGTCTTCACGCCCAGCTTGTCGGCGATGTACTTGCAGATATCCACATCGAAGCCGACCAGTTCCTTGCTGTCGGGATCGACAAAACCGAACAGGTTGACGGAGTCCTTGACGCCGCAAACCAGGACGCCTTTGGCTTTCACGTCCTCGATCTTGCCCGCGAAGGCGGCGTTGGCCGCAAAGGCGAAGGACAGCACCAGAGCCAGAATAAGTACCAATCGTTTCATGAATCCTCCTCTCTCTCGTTAGATTCCAATGTTATGGCCTATTAAAGAATTTCCTTCAGGAAGTTCTTTGTGCGCTCATGCTGGGGATTGCGGAAGAATTCGTCGGGCGGAGCCTGCTCAACCACCACGCCGCCGTCCATGAACAGGACACGGTCGGCAACTTCGCGGGCGAAGCCCATTTCATGGGTGACGCAAAGCATGGTCATGCCTTCCCGCGCCAGGTCCTTCATGACGTTGAGGACCTCGTTGATCATCTCCGGATCAAGCGCCGAGGTGGGCTCGTCGAAAAGCATGACCTTGGGCTTCATGGCCAGGGAACGGGCGATGGCGACGCGCTGCTGCTGACCGCCGGAAAGCTCGGCGGGATACTTGTGCGCCTGGTCGTGGATGCCCACCCGCTCAAGCAGGTTCAGGGCGACCTCTTCGGCCTGCTCCTTGGGCATGTTTTTAACTTTTATGGGAGCGAGGGTGACGTTGCGGAGAACAGACAGGTGGGGATAAAGATTGAACTGCTGGAAAACGATACCGATTTCGGCCCGCAGATCGTTGATGTTGACATCCTTGTCCAGGATGTTCTTCCCGTCGAACAGAATCTGCCCTTTCTGATATTCCTCGAGCCGGTTGATACAGCGAATGAAGGTGGACTTTCCGGAACCCGACGGGCCGCAGATGACGAGCACCTCTCCCTTGTTCACGGACTCCGTGATACCTTGCAGAACATGAAAATCGCCATACCACTTGTGCAGCTTCTGCACTTCGATCATTGCCATTTGCAGTTGTCTCCGGACCTAGATATGTAGGATTAAAATAAAGCCCCTCCAACCCGCCGCGTGCCCAGACAGGCCGGCAGGGCTCAAGTCACAGACCTAAAATATTGTCCGAAACGGGAATAAAGTCAAGGCGTCCAGTGGAAAATACAACTTTGTCAACACCTGAATCGAAGCATTTCCAAGTCGATTCCCCAACCGGACGCCCGTACGTCCGAGCGGCGTTCTCCCTGCCAAGCCACGGAAAACGATCCCTTTCAATTCCGCCAAGATACGAATTGGCGAGGCTTGAGTTTCCGCTATTCAGGCTGAAGCAACCCGATTTCCTCGTAATACCGCATGGCGCCCGGATGGATGGGCGCGGATTGTCCCTGCAACATGCTGGTTTTTGTCAATTCCGAAAAAGCCGACTGTTGCGCCTTGAAATCATCGAAATTTTCGAACACCTC
Source organism: Desulfovibrio sp. Fe33 (assembly GCF_028532725.1). Lineage (NCBI taxonomy): Bacteria > Pseudomonadati > Thermodesulfobacteriota > Desulfovibrionia > Desulfovibrionales > Desulfovibrionaceae > Desulfovibrio > Desulfovibrio sp. Fe33. The sequence continues at coordinate 73,355 of NZ_JAQKGU010000007.1, read as the reverse complement.
GCGGGTCAGTGCGTAGACCACGGAGTCCGGCACATCGGACGAAGTGACGAGCGTGGCCTTGACCCCAAAGCTCTCCACCCGCTTTTCCTCGTTGGCCGCGCCGGGATAGTCCGCCATGTCGATACCGGCCGGAACGTAGAACGGGCGCAGGACGTACAAATGCCCCACATCGTCGATGGGTACGATGCGCACCTTGCGGGGCCCCTGGGTTATTTCCCTTATGGCGGACGAGGGGTGCCCCACGGTATAGAAAAAGGCGTCTATTGACCCTTCCTTGAGCAATTCGATCGCCTCAATGGCCTTGGCCTCCACGATTTCGAGGTCTGAAGGTTTCAATCCGACAGCATTCAGGGCATCCAACGAATTCTGCCGTTGGCCGGACCCCGGGTTTCCGATGTTGACCCTGCGCCCCTTGAGATCACGAATACCCCTGATGCCGGAATCCGCCGCCGCGACAAGTGTGAGGGTTTCCGGGTGCAGGGAAAAAACCGCCCGCAGGTTCTTCCGCGCGCCACGGCCCTGCCACTCGGCGATGCCGCACACGGCCTGGTACTGGCGGTCAGCCTGGGCGATACCGAATTGAATGTCCCCGGCAACGACGGCGTTTATGTTGAATACGGACCCGCCCGTAGACTCCACCACCACCTGGAAGCCGTAACGGTCCCGGTTTCGGTTGACCATGTTGCCGATGGCCCTGCCCACAGGATAATACACCCCGGATATGCCCCCGGTGCCGATGGTCACAAGGGAGAGATTCCCCTCCGTCCCACACGATCCGCTCGACGCCGACTTTTGCGACTCATTGTCCTCAGACGGAGCCCCGCCGCAAGCGGCAAGCAACAATACAACAAACCCCACAAGCCAAATCCTGAACTTTCCGCAAGAACTCATGTCCCCTCCTCGGGCTGCCGAATGCATCACGCCACGACTCACAACGCAATCAAGGCATGGCCCACACAAACAAATACGCCTTTTTGCGTATTGAAGCAAACCACACATACACCATACCCGAAGTCTCGCGTTTCCATGACTGCCGCCCCGCCCGGCTGGGGCTGGAAACGTTCGCAGAATGCCCGCACTGGATGGCGGCAGTGACACAGTCTCCGACGAAGCCTTCGCCTATCTCCCCCATCCCCAGCGGAACATACCAGAATTCCACCCCATTGCCGCCCGCATAAGTATGATTTTTCCATGCGAAGACAATTGGAAAACAACCAAAACACAGGGTTGCCCAACAAAAAAAGAGACCGCTCAGAGAGCGGTCTCTTGTTGATGATGGGGAACGGTCAGCCTAGTTGTTCAGCTCGCGCTCCTGCGGGAACAGCGGCAGGTAACGGTACACCAGGGTCAGGACCAGGAAGCCGTAGGCCACGATCATGATCGAGGAGGCGTATTCCACCCAGTTGGGGTAGTACACGAACCACTTGTCGAAGGGCATGGCCGGGAAGGCGATAGTCTGGACGGTGAAGATGTACCGGTTCAGGGAAACGCCCACGCAGTCCAGGATGGCCGCAGTGTAAAGCAGCGCCGGATTGTTGCGGATGGACGGGGTAATCAGCATGATCGCCGGGACCACGCCGCACAGGACGATTTCCGTGAAGAGCAGCCACTTGCCGTAGGCTACGCCGTAGAACATCTGGTCGAAGGTCAGACCGACGGAGGGCAGGTAGCCGGTGGCCCATGCCCAGGTGTCGAGGATCTTGAAGAACATATAGACCGTCAGCATGGTGCCGGCGATCTTGCCCATGAGGGCTTTGGTCTTGAAGTCCACGAGCTTCTTGCCGGTCAGCTTCTCCATGAAGGTTGCGACCAGGACGGTGAAGACCGGGCCGGAACCGACGGCGGAGAGGACGAACAGGAAGAAGGTCCACGGCCAGATGAAGAAGCCCTCGCGGAAAGCGAAGGGACGGCCGATCAGGACGCCGTACATGCCGCCCAGGGAACCCTGGTGGAAAGTGGACAGGAACGCGCCGATACCGGCGAACAGCGCCATGTTCACATGCATGTTGTGCGCCAAGGCATGAACGAAGGGAATCTTGTTCAACTGTTTCTGCTCGAGGACCAGCGGGACGAACTCGATGATCAGAACGGTGCAGTAACAGGTGATGCAGAAGATAACTTCCGTCAGCATGGAGTGGACGTTCGGATGCCAGTAACCGAACCATGCGCGGCCGGGCTGCCCGATGTCGAGCGTCAGGACCAGCATGGCGCCGGAGTAGCAGATAAAACCGACGACCACAGTCAGGTTGATGATTTTCTCAAGCTGTTTGATCTTGAGGATGTACTTGAGCAACCCGGTGAAGAACGCGCCTGCTCCCAGGGCGATCACGGCCAGGTCGAAGGTGATCCAGGCACCGAATCCGAAGTAGTTGTCCAGACCGGTGGTGCCGATTCCGTTGTAAAGCACGAGTACTGCGGCATAGAGGCCCCAAAGGAAAAAGGCCATGATCACGGCTGTCCAAATCAGGAACTTGCCGAAAGAGCACCGCTGCACCCCTTCCGGGAAGAGTTTGCTATCCATTGTTCAGCCTCCTAGTGGTGTCCGCCGCCATCGGCGTTGTAGTTGTCGCCCTGCTTGCGGACCCATTCACGCTCGGACATGTAGTAAACCTGCGGGTGCAGGCCCAACTTCTCGAGCAGCCGGAACGCATTGGGGCTCTTGGCGAGCTCGTGCACCTTGTGTTCCGGATTATTCAGGTCGCCAAAGGTGATGGCCTTGGTCGGACAGATTTCTGCACAGGCGGTGTTGTACGCGCCGTCGGGCAGGTTCATCGGATCCTCACCGTCAATACGGGCCTTGTTCTTGGCGTCCAGGTAGCGGGAATGGCAGAAGTTGCACTTTTCAACCACGCCGCGGGGACGAACGGACACGGACGGGCTGAGGCCCTTGTCCATGCCTTCGGGCCAAAGCGGATCCCACCAGTTAAAGTACCGTGCATGGTAAGGACAGGCAGCCATGCAGTATCTACATCCGATGCAACGGGGGTAGATCTGGGAGACGATGCCGCCCTCCTCGTTCTTGTCCGTGGCCACGACCGGGCAGACGGGCACGCAGGCGGGGTTGCCGCACTGCATACAGGGTCTGGGCAGGTAAGCGGTCTCGTGTTCCGGGAACGGCTTGCCGTTGGACAGCTCGTAGACGTTCATCCAGGTCAGGGTCCGAAGCTTGTTGGACGCGTCGTCGCGCGGCTTGGTCAGCGCCTGGACATAGTTATAGGGGTCGCTTTTGGTCATGGGAGCGATATTGTTCTCCACCTGGCAGCCGACCATACAGGCGCCGCAGCCGGTGCATTTGTCAATATCGATGACCATGCCCCACTTGATTTTGAATTCTTTCATTTGCATGACGGTTCCCCCTAGATTTTGGCGACGTTCACAGTGGAACCGGCCCATGAGGAGGCGCCGGTGGCGGCCTCGGAGTTCACCGTGAGGATCTTGTAGACATTATCGCCCTTGCCCTTCGAGAACTCGTCGCCCACGGTATGGCCCAACCCCAGGGGAGCGGCCACGACGCCGGGCATGACGCCTTCGAAGATCTGCACAAGGGCTTCGCATTCACCCTTGCCGCCGGAGAGCTTCACCTTGGACCCGACGGAAACGCCGAGCTGCTTGGCGGTGGAGGAACCCATCATGACGACCATGTGGTCGCCCAACAACTGGTTGTTGCTGATGGTGCACGGCGCATTGGGCGTGGTGGCCCGATTGGCCGTTCCGACGTTGAGCAGAGTGTAGGGAACCAATCCCACGGCTCCGGTGCCCTTGACGGGCGCCGCGGCTTTGCCGAGCACATTGGCGGCCAGGCTGGAGGCTCTCGGGGTTTCACCGTCGACCACAAAGGCTTCGCCGCCGCTCAGGGAATCCATGTCCGCGCCCACGGCTTCGGCCTTGGCTGCCAGCACATCCTCGAAGGTCTCGAAGCCGAGATCGGCCAGACCGAGGACGAAGGTGGCGGCACAGGCCGCGTTGACGGCCGGCTTGCAGACCGGCGCGCCCATGGAGTAGGTGGCGTCGGCCACGCCGTAGGGGCTGGCCAGGTCGTCGAACCGCTCATAGGGATGCAGGGTCGGCAGAACCAGGTTGGCCGAGGCGGTGGTTTCATTGTGGATGGAGTCGAAGGCCACGGTAAAGCCCGCCTTGACCTTCTCAGGCAGGGCGTAGGCAGGGTTGGCCTCGTAGACGAACAGCAGGTCGGTGTTCACACCTTCCAAGATATCCGCCTTGAGCATTTCGGAGCGGCTCATGGCGCCCGAAACGGCCTTGCCGAACTCGGGCAGAGCCTTCATGGCACCGCCGAGCAGCAGGTTCAGGGCGAACGCCGCGCCGTGGGCGGCCACGGGGCCCGCGGGAACGACCACCGGATTGGAAGCGGTCAGCAGGTCCTTGGCCAGGGCCGCCATGCGGTCGGCCTTGACGCCGGTAGCCGCCTCGACCTTGGCCGGGCTGTAATCGCTCATAACCATCGCTTTGAACTGACCGAAGTCGGCCGTGTCGACGGTCTTCCCGGCCTGCAGGACATAATAGGCGATGCCGAGGGTAAAGGCGGCCATGCCTTCAGCCGGAACCGGAATCCATTTGGAGGTCACGGAAGCGGTCTTGGTCTGCATGGGCCCGGCGAAGATGAACTTGCCGGACTCGTTGGACGCGAAGGACTTGAGGTTGGCTACAGTCGGGCCCCAGGACTCCAGGGCGTCGGCTCCGGCCAGCAGGATCAGGTCGGCCCCGCCCAGATCGTAACCGATCTGGCCTTCGCCGCCCATCAGGCCGGTCCACGCCTTGTCCGCCGCCTGCATGTCGCAGGGCATGACGTAGAAGGCGTCGCTGCCCTTTTCGGCAAGCAGCGCGGAGAAGACCTCGTTGACCGTGCCGGTCTGATCGCCGGAGATGAAGGCAACCTTGGAACCGGCCGCCTCAAGCTTCTCCGTCACGACTTCCTTCGCCTTTTCCCAGGTGATTTCCTGGCCGTCCAGCATGGGGGCCTTGATCCGGTTCGGGCTGTTCTTGACCTGAACGCCGTTGGCGCACAGGGGGCAGATGCCGCCGCCGGAAAGCGGGTTGTCCTCGTTGCCCATGGTGCCGAAGGCTTCTCCGGCAACCGTGCGAACCTTCACGGCACAGCCGGACTCGCACATTTTGGAAACGGTGGGTTTGGCCTCGGTCGCCCCATATTTCAATTTGGGGATCCAGGGCCAGTTCTGTGTCCAGATGGACACGTCATCAAGGGCTTTCCAGACCGTCGGAGTAAAAAGAATACCGACGGTGGCGCCCGCACCCAACTGAATAAAAGCTCTGCGTGCTACGCTCATTCTCAGTACCCCTTTACTTGTGACAGGTGTAGCAGGCGTTGGGCTGGCCCTGCAGGGCATGACACCGTTCGCACTTCCACATCTTCATGGTCATCTTGCTGTAACCGGACAGGACGTTGCGCTCGAATGCCGGCGGCTCATCATTCAGATGAATGTCCTTCAGGTGGCAGAGATTGCAGTTCTGCTCGGGGGCCTCGCCCTCGAAGACCGAGGGATCAACCACGTCGGACAGCTCTTTCTTCAGGCTCGCCAGTTCCTCGATAGAGAGGTTCATATGCGCAGCATGAGAGAAATACACGTTGTCCGGCTGGTACTGATAATTGAGCCAGGGCACTTCCTTGCCCTGAATCAGATACTTGACCACGTACTCGCGCTCGGCCTGCATCATCTTTTCGTCCGAGGAAGCCAGATTGTCCTCGATTGCCCCGATGCCGGCCTTCATGATGGCGTCGTAGTCGTTCGGGTCGATGCCCTCCTCGGCGATGGCTTCCATGGCCTCTTCGGGATCGACCGCGTGACATTCGGCGCAGACTTCGTTGGTCGGGAAGCCGGCGTAGGAGCCGTCATCCCGGAAATAGTGGCAGCTCTCGCAATCCATTCCCTGACCTTCCACGTGCACGGCGTGGCTGAACCAAATCGGCTGTTCCTCTTCAACGAAGAACAGACCGGGGATCACGGCCCAGCCCAAGACGCAGGTAGCCAGGAAGCCGATGACAAAGGGGAAAGCCCCTCCACACCGCTTCGATGCTTTTCTTTCCTCCATAACCTCGCCCCATCACTCTAGAGTTAATGTGAAAATCACACCAATTAAACTAAGTTTCCATACGGCACCAATCGTTTTGGTGTCAAGAGAATATGAAAATTTTCACGATCTCCCCATACGGGTTAAACTTAGTTATTTCAGATGTTAACGCTTTCTTTAATCCAGCCCCCTAATTCTGCGCCCGGCCATAGACATCGTCGAACCGAACGATATCATCCTCTTCAAGATACGGTCCGCTCTGGATTTCTATGATATTCAAAGGGACCTTGCCGGGGTTGGCCAGCCGGTGCTGGGAAGCCTTGGGAATGTCCACGGACTGGTTCTCCACGAGGATCAGCGCCTGGTTGTTCACTTCCACCTCGGCCGTGCCGTCGACCACCACCCAGTGTTCGCTGCGGTGATGGTGCATCTGGGAGCTCAGGCACGCTCCGGGGCTGACCTGAATACGCTTGATCTTGTACTGCGGCCCCTCCTCCAGCACGGTATAGTTGCCCCACGGACGATACACCGTGGGGTGGCTTTCCACCAACCGGCTGCCCTGCGCCTTGAGGGCGGCCACAACGTCTCGCACGCTCTGCACGCGATCCATGGGACAAGCCAGAGTCGCATCCCTGGTCTGAACCATAATCATGTCCTCAAGGCCGGATACGGCCAACTTGCCGCCTTCGCTGATGAGCAGGCAGTTCCGGCAGTTCATGGCCAGAACGTCGCCCTGGATCACGTTGCCGTCCGCATCCTTGTCGCCGAGTCGGTACATGGCTTCCCAACTGCCCAGGTCGTCCCATTCGAACCCGGCCTTGACCACGGTGATGTTGTCGATCTTCTCGACCACCCCGTAATCCACGGAAATATCCGGTATATCGCGATATCCCTGCACCAGCGGGACCTCGTCGCGGGACATCCACCAACTCCAGAGGACCGGCTCGCAGCGGGCCACCTGGGTCAGAAAATGCTTGGCGGAGAAAAGAAACATGCCGCTGTTCCACAGATGGGTGCCCTCGCGCAGGAATCGGTCCGCGGTAAGAAAATCGGGTTTCTCCACGAAGCCGTCCACGGCGAAGGCATTGTCTCCCAACGGCTCGCCGAGGGCGATATACCCATAGCCGGTCTCGGGCTTGTCGGGCTGCACGCCGAAGGTCACGAACCGCTTCCGGGCGGCCAGTTCGGAGGCGCGCTTGAGGTCGCCGATCCACGCCTTGCCGTTGCGGATGAGATGATCGGACGGGAACACGGCGGCCAAAGCCTTGGGATTGGCCTCCACCACCTTGTCCAGGCCCAGCATGATGGCGGGCAGGGTATTGCGCCCCAGCGGCTCGGACAGAACCTGCCCTTCCAGCCCCTGGTCCAGGACCATCACCTGTTTGCGCACCTCGAAGACATGCTCCTCATTGGTCACCACCCATATGTGATCGGGCGGAAAGACTTCAAGCACGCGCCCCACGGTCTGTTGCAGCAAGGTGGAAGTCCCACCCAGCACGAGCAACTGCTTGGGCAGCAAATTCCTGGACAGCGGCCAAAGCCTGGTACCGGACCCGCCCGCTAGAATGATGGCATGGCAATCCTCGGCCAAAGGCGTCCCGACCTGTTCATTACGATTCATTCAATCAGTCCTCGAAAGTAAAGGGGGAGGAGAATCCGGCCAACTCCGGCAGCAGTCGGTCCTTTTCGGAAAGGATGGGCTCCCTGCCGTGCAGGGCGGGTTCCCAGTCCATGCCTATGTCCGGATCGTTCCAGGCCAGCCCGCCCTCGTGGGCGGGGGAATACGGCGCATCCACCTTATACTGGAACTCCGTGTCCGGCATGATGGTCGCGTAAGCGTGTCCGAATCCCTTGGGGATGAACATACGCTTGAAATTTGCAGCACTCAGAATCACGTGCTCCTTCCGTCCGTAGGTAGGCGACCCCTTGCGCAAGTCCACCACCACGTCCACGACCGCGCCGCGCGTCACCCAGACCAGCTTGGCCTGGGCCATGGGCGGCGTCTGAAAATGAAAACCACGCAGAACGCCGACGTCCCTCGAATAGGCGTGGTTGTCCTGGACGAATTCGCAATCTATCCCGAGTTCCCGGAAATGCGCGGCATTATAGCTTTCGAGGAAAAAACCCCGCTCATCCTGAAACACCCGGGGAATCAGGATAAGCAGCCCGGACAACTCCGTCTTGTAAACCTCCATTCACGTCTCCTTGCGATAATATATGCACCTGCCCGTCCATGTAGCCGAGTTCCGCGAGGGATACAACCCCGCCCCTCATTTACCCATGAGGCATATTACAAAATATACCCTGAATGCTGTTCACATTTCGGCGTCAGTTTGCTAGTTCTCTCTCAGGAAGATCACTTCAGCCGACCACGGGTGCATTCACATGAATTTTCTGGATATCATTCTCATCTGCATAATCGCACTCTTCATCCTGCGCGGTTTCTTCCGCGGTCTGGTTCAGGAAGTCCTGTCCCTGATCGCCGTGGTCCTGGCCATCTATTTGGCCTCCAGATTCGATGACGTCCTGTCGCCGCATCTCAAGCTCTACATTGAAAGCGACATCACCGTCAGCGCCCTGTCCTATTTTCTCATTTTCATTGGGACGCTGGTGGTGGTCTGGCTGCTGACCAAGCTGATCCGCAGCGTGCTGGAGATATCCCTGCTCGGCTGGATCGACCGTACCCTCGGCGGCGTTTTTGGCCTGCTCGAAGGTGCGCTTATCTGCCTGGTCGGGCTGATGTTCCTGCAAACGTTCGCCCCCGGTTCCGACATCCTCAACGAGTCTTCCATCGCACCCAGGGCGCAGCACCTCGTCAGCAAAATGAGCGAATACGTCGACCTACCCCAGGCGCTGGACTCCGCCAAGACCGCGCTGGGCATCATTGACGGCGACGCCGCCGAGTAGCCTTTCCCGCAACCCGTTTCCGGTTTTCACAAGGAGATTCGCTATGAGCGAAACGAAACACGACGTCCCCGCCAAGGCCCTGCGCGAACTGCTCGATGTCATCGACGCCCTCATAGCGCCCAACGGCTGCCCGTGGGACAAGGAGCAGACCCCGCTGACCCTGTGCGACTACCTGGCCGAAGAGACCTTCGAACTCATCGAGGGCATCAGGTCCGGCAATCCCCGGGAAGCAATGGAGGAGCTGGGCGACGTCATGTTCATTCTCCTGTTCATGGCCACCCTGTATGAACGCGCGGGAACCCATACCCTGGCCGATTCCATCAACTACAGCGCGGCCAAGATGATTCGCCGCCACCCGCACGTGTTCGGCGACAAGCACTTCGACAACATCGGCGAGCTGTGGGACAACTGGGAAAAGACCAAACGCGAGGAGAACAAGGACACCGGCCGCAAACGGGTTTTCGACTCCCTGCCTTCGGGCCTCCCGCCATTGCTCAAGGCCTACCGCATCAACTCCAAGGCCGCCCGCAACAGGTTCACCTGGGAATCGGATCGGGACGTTGAGAACCATCTCAGACAGGAATGGGACGAGTGGCAGGAGGCCATGGCGTCAGGCCATGCCGAAGACTCGGAGCGGGAATTCGGCGACTACCTCTTCACCCTGGTGGAACTGGGACGGCGCAAGGGCATCAAGGCCAATGCGGCGCTCGACTTCGCGAACCAGAAATTCCTGTCCCGGTTCGCCAAGATGGAAGAGCTGGCGGAAATGCGCTGCCTCGACCTGACCTGCATGAGCCTCGACGAGATGAACGGCTTGTGGGACGAGGTCAAGGACTGGGAAGAATCCTAGCCGAAGACATATTGCAGAAGAAAGAATACGGCGACGCCTGCGCCGATGGATGCATACATCAGCATTCACGGCAGGCAGCGCGACTTGAACTTCCAGATGATCGCCGCGGCCACGCCCACGCCTGCCGCCACGGCCGCGGCCAGCATCAACGTCCTGTCCATACTTCCTCCGAATCCGTCTCAGGGCCAGCCCGTGCGGCCGCTCCCGAACAATACGTTCAAAATGTAATATAAGGCGAACAGGGTCCCGAAAACGGTGATCCACACGTAGCGCTTCGCCAGCGGCGGCCGCTGCCAGCGGTGCAGCACCACGCCGACCAATCCGCTGATGACGGCGGCGACAATCAGCCATTCAGGTTCGATGCGCATGGGGCCCCTCCTATCATCACCATACACAAAGTTGTATTCATTGGGCAATATTTTTCCGGTCTTCCCCTAAAGATGTGCAGGGAAATACCGATGGAGCAGATAGGCGTTATTTCCGTCCAGACGGCAGGAGGATGCTTATGACCACGGCAATCGACGGCCTCGGGAGCTACTCGCCCTTCGACCGGCAGACGTTCGGCGCGGCCGTGGTGTCCGAGACCCTGGACTACATGAACGACAGCGGCCCGAGTTTCGCCCCGGTGGACAAGACCACCGCCGAGGCGTCGCTCGTATCCAAGACCCTGGACTACATCAATCCGGGCCCCTCGTCGGAGGACAAGGCTGGCCTGGCCCAAAGCTACAACTTCCAAACCGACGTCCTCGGCCCCTACGCCAAGGGCGCGGTCATCGACTTCACCATCTGAAGGAACGGGGATAACGCCTCGAAAGCACCCCGCCCTCCCCGCCGGAGGGCGGGACTTTTTTCATTCTCACCGCGCTGTTCCCGTCAATTGCGACGCCGAGGCCGCCCCCGGCGAGTACGGCTGTCCCTGAAAATGCGCGGCTGCGCCATCACGGCCTGTCGGGCCACGGGAGCCACGGCAGCCCTTCCCGCAACGCCCTGCGCATACGCTCCGCGGCGTTTCGCCGATACCCGTACACACGCATTCCGAAAATATGGAGCATGATGCTGGCGGCGCGGTCGCGGCTCAATTCCTCGTCGTATTCTCTTTCGAGATAACTCTGAAAAAGCGCCTCGATTTCCCGCAACTTTGCGGCCGCGCATTGGTGAAGGCCCTCGGCCAGCCCTGCCGTCTCCAATTGCGTTTTGACGAGAAAGCAACTGCGGTAGCCGTCTCGGGAGGCATCCTGGATGAATCGCTCCAGATGCCGACAGAGCCCTTCCCCCACGCTCGGGGCGTTGTCCAGGGTCTCCCGTATCCGGACCATGCCGTCCCGGGCGTATTTCTCCACGGCCTCCCTGAACAGCGCTTCCTTGTTGCCAAAAGAAAAATAGATGGAACCGGGTTTCAACCCGGTAGCCTCCACGACCTGCTGCATGGACGACCCGCTGAAGCCGTTGCTCCAGAAGAGGTCGACCGCTCTGTCGAGGATATCGTCCCTGTCGTATTGCGCTTTAGCCATTGAAATACGTCCTCCGTTCGCCGGGCATGTGACCATGAAATGCCCTTCCACGCAACTTGAATAGTCATTCAAAAAGATATTGACAAGCCTTTGGTCCGTCCATAACTTTAATGAACGTTCAAGTTAGAAGTAAATATCTCACCCAACCCACGACAATCAGGAGAACGCCATGTCGCTCAAGGAACAACTCGCGGAAATAAAGGCGCAAAGCGGGCAAAGGATTCCGGAAGACGCCCGAAAGGTCATGGATGCCGAGCTGGAGAGGCTCATCGAATCGGGATTGGCGAATCGCGCCCCGAAAGCCGGAGAAACACTGCCCGCCTTCACCCTTCCGAACCAGAACGGCATCCCCATCAGCCTTGAAGATATTCTTAAAAATGGCCCTGCGGTCATTGTCTTCTACCGGGGAGGCTGGTGCCCATACTGCAACCTCGAACTGCGCGCCTACCAGGAAGCGCTGGGCGAGATCAAAGGCCGGGGCGCGACACTGGCCGCCATCTCCCCCGAGATGCCCGACAGCTCCATCTCCACAGCCGAAAGAAACGGCCTGGCCTTCGAAGTCCTGTCCGATCCCGGGTCCCGCTATGCGCGTGACATAGGCATCGCCTTCAGCCTTTCCGACGAACTGCGCGCAATCTACGACAAATTCGGACTGGAACTTGAAAAGCACAACGGCCCGGGAAGGTTCACCCTGCCCCTGCCCGCCACGTTCGTGGTCGATTCAGACGGAGTCATCGTCTACGCGTTCGCCGATGCCGACTACACCGTACGCGCGGAACCCGCGGAAGTGCTGGACGCCCTGGACAAACTCGGCCGTTAGGGCGCGGCCACGAACCAATCGGAACAAGGAGAACCCCCATGGACAAGGACACATTGAATATTCTGTGGACCAATGCCGACCCGGTGACATCGGAAATGATGGTTCTGATGTACGCCAAGGCGTCCGCAATGCGCGGATGGTGGAAGCGGGTCAGGGTCATCGTCTGGGGCGCGACCGCAAAGCTGGTCGCCGAGGACGAAAACATCCGGGCTTTGGTGCGCGAAGCCCAGCAGGAAGGAGTCGAATTCAGCGCATGTGAGGCGTGCGCCGACAGGCTCGGTGTCAAAAGCAGGCTCCAGGACCTCGGCATGGAGGTGATTTTATGGGGCTATCCGTTGACCGAACTCCTCCGCAGCCGGGAAACTCTCATCACTGTCTAGGCCCCGGCTTGATGGGAATGCCGTTGCGTATGCAGCCGGGATTGGTTCATCCTTGTTCTTCCGATCGCTCTTTGATAATTTGCAAGAGTGGCGAAGTCCCGGCCGTGCGCACGGCCCGGGCGGACGGGCAGTTCTCTGTTCGCCGCCGTCCTTGAAATGATCAACTCCGCCAAGGAGACTTCATGAAAGAAGACAATATGCTCTCCAGACGCCTGTTCCTTGCCGTCGCAGCCGGAACCGTGGTCAACATCGGACTGCCCGGCCTGTTCGCCACGGTTTCGGAGGCCAGGCAAAAAAGCCTTGCAGAAGAAGTCCGAAAAGACGGAAAGCCCCGTATTCCCCCGGGCCAAACCGCCATCGAGCTCATTGAGGACATGGGCGGAAAACCCGGATCGCCCCGCATCGAGGATTTCCGTCTGCGCGTCCATGGCGAAGTAGAACACCCCTACACCGTGGATTTCGAGGAATTGATGAAGTTCGAGCAATCGGACATCACCTGCGACATCCACTGCGTGACCGGCTGGACCCTGCTCGATTCATCCTGGCGCGGCGTCCTTCTCTCCACCCTTCTGGAAAGGGCTCGCCCAAAAATCGACAAGGGGTTCATCGTCATCCAAGCCGCACACGGTTACACCACGAGCATACCGCTCGACGATGCGCGAAAGGCCGACGTCTTCTTGGCGCACACCCTTTCCGGCAAACCGCTGCCCCGGGCCAACGGCGCACCGGTAAGGGCCGTGGTTCCCGACAGATATCTCTACAAAAGCGCAAAATGGGTGGAAGGCCTGAAGGTAGTCTCTCGAGACGAACTGGGCTACTGGGAAAAACGCGGATACAGCAACTCGGCCGATCCGTGGAAAGAGGAGCGGTATTCCCGTTAACGGCCTGATTGGGGACGATTGGAACCGAACAGCCAACCCGGGAACGCAGCGGAAAGAGACTTCCAACACTCCTCCCGGATAGTCCGGCGGCCCGGCTTGCGCGCCGCCGGACTTTTACTTCAATTTTTTCAAGGCGGCGCGCGAGGTGGCAGCGAGTTCGCCATTCGGGAACTGCTTCAAATAGGCTTGAAAATGCTTCCTGGCTTCGGCCTTGTTTCCCAATTCCATATAACAGCCGCCCAGGTAGGCGTGTATATCCGGGTGCTCGTTCAAATCGAGATGATTAAACGCGGCCAGCGCCTTGGCAGGATCTTTGGTAATGGAGACATGGACAAACGCGAGGAATCTATACGCATCATCCGTGGGGTTCAATTCCGCCGACTTGATCGACAATGAAACAAGATGGTTTGTCTTTTGCCGAAAATCCGGGTCGCATTTCACGGTCCACGATATCTCATCGGCGTAAAACCAGGCAACGTTCGGAAACCGCTTCTGCCCCGAGGTGAAGGCGGACCGCATTTCCGCGCAATCCCCCTTGTCCACGGCCGCATGGAACCGGTCTTCCAATGCGGCCCGCTGTTTTTCCGTTTCCCAACCATCGGCACTGTAGTGAACATAGCTCGCGACAAGGCTGTCGGGCGACAAACTCTCGTGGACGAGCTTGACTCCTTGCCCGTCGTATAGGGTCGTCCGGATGCCGTCCCGCTCCATGTGACCGCTCGGCGTTCCCAGGCCCAGCCATTTTTCGTACTGTTCCCTGGAATAACTCGCCCCGGGCTCAAGAACGATCTCCCGCAGGATGCCGGAATCGAAAAACACGGCCCGGACTGTTTTCCCCTTGTACGGAGCGGGATCGAAATAACAAATCTTCCCCCCGGTGGCCACGCTGATCGGCTCGCCCAACTTCCGATAGACCTCGCCCCGGCAGGACCGCCCCGGCTCCAGGCCGTCGAACCCGTCGGCAAGAACCGCTGGAGCCGACAGGAGCACGGCCGCCCAAATCAGTATCGCCCGCCCGAAAACACTCATTGATTCCCCCAATCGGTACATGCGTTGATTTTATCACGATTGGCTTCCAGACAATCGGCGCAACGGGTGTCGCGCACTTCGCCCTCGTCCACCTGAGGACGGCTGTGGCCGAACCCCACGCCGAGCAATTGGTCCTGGACGCAACCGGGGCAATATTGCTCCACGCACTCGCCGTGGGACTTCTTGGCTCCCTCGTTTCCGCCTTGGGTGATGCCCGGACCGAACTGTTTGTATTTGCCTGTGGTGACGTACCCGCAATTTTTCTGATTCCTGATGTATCCGTTGCGCACGAGCAGGTATTGGGCCTTTTGTCCGGAAATGACGTAATCAACCCCGTCCTGCCGCACGATAACCGTCATTTCACTGCCCTGGACCACCCCCTCGAACCGCGCCGAGGAAGTGCCGGAGGGGCACATTCTGGACTCCAGATCCAGGGCGATGGCTTTGACCGCATAATTCCGGCCCGAATTGAACCCGCTGCCGACCGGCTGTACCGCAGGTTCTGACTTGGACGTCGGTTTCACCGCCGGTTCGGGCTCAGCCTCGGGCTCGGGTTCCTTTTTCCCCGTGGAAACGGCCACCATTGGCGACGGTTCGGCATCATCCCCCACGCCGCTTTCGGACGCCTTGGGCTTCCCGTCGTCCTTGGCCTCATCCTTCTTGAGAGAGGCGGCGATCATCGGGGGCAGGACAGCTTCGCCCTCCTTTTCCCCGTCGTCCTCAGCTCCCTTGACGGATGCGGCCACCATCAGGGGTATATCGGACGGCGTCTCGGCCAGAGGCTTGGGCGCGACAGGCTTGCCGAGCAATTGTTTGGCCGCGTCAGGGTTGTCCCGCAAGTATTTGTAGAACCTCTCGGTCGGGCTCAGATGCACCAGCGGATTATATGCCTTGATGAGGTAGTCGGTCTCGTTCATGACGAAATGCTTCATAAAGTCCCAGGTCAGCATTTCATTGGGGTCCTTGCCCGCGCGGCGCAAGGCTTCCTCGGCCTCAAGCTTGGACTGATGAAACCCGAGGGCCTCGAACAGAAATTCCTTGGCGATGCCGCCTGTGGACGGGTCCCGCCCGATCCGCCTGGCCCATTCGGCCTCGCGCTCTTCGGCCCGGTCATACATCTTGGAGACTTCATACACTTGGGCGAGCCTGCCCGCCCACACCGCCGCCTTGACGAGCATGGCTCCCAGCTTTTTCAGGGCTGGGGTGACTTTCTCCAGATTCTTCGAAAGCTTCCGGAGCATTTCCGCGCCGCGCTTGCCACTTGTGGCGTCCCCGACATCGTCCGCATTGCTGAAGACTTCGCTGACCAGGCTCTTGCGGCCGGACAGCTCCGCCACGCGCTGGACCTGCTCCCTCGTTGTATTGAGCTGCTGCCTGAGAGCCGTGGCCTCCCTGTAATTGCCAGCCTTTTTGAGGGCTTGTATCTGCTGCCGAACTGTGGCGATATCCTTGGCCGACTGTGCCGCCGCCAGTTCACGCATCTCTCCCAGTTGCTGGAAGGTCCTGCGATTGTACTGACGCGCAAAATCAATGGCTTCCTGCCCGGTCCGGTTGCCGAGCAACTCGTCCAGCTCGGCGAGATTCATGCGGTGAATGGACATCCCGGGATTGATGCCCGCGCTTTTCAACGCGCCGCTCGCCTTATAGGCCGCCTTGTTGCCGAAATTGAGGGATTCAATGACCTTCTGCCGATTGTAAGGTCCTTTAAGGAAATGGTCGGCCTCGTGCCCTTTTTTGTAGAAATCCCCGATAGCGACAATCGGCGTATTCATGATGCCCCGCTCGAGACGCACCGCCCCTTTGCCATGGGGAATGGTTGTTCCCGACCCCAGGGCGTATCCTTCGGCGGCTTCCATGTCGCTCGCCATGGCCTTCATCCGATTGGCCGCGCTGGTGGGGTTGCTGTATTTCGAATCCGGCAGATGCATCGTCACTTCATGGGATTCGATCGTGATGGAGTTGCCGTTGGTCGCAACCTTCAAGCCGTACTGCCGGGCGGCCTTCTTAAAGCGGTAGTACGCCTGGGGGTCTCGCGCCATGACATCAAGGTCCCCACCCGGCTTGAAGCTGGGGCTGCCGGGAGGAGAACCGGCGGAGAAAAGCTGGTCGTCCACCGGAATGTCGGCCTCCTTGCACACCTTGTAAAAATCGCCGATCCGATCGTTGTCCATTTTCTCCAGTGGATCGGTGATATACCGCTTAAAAGCGGCGGCCCGTTGGGAAGCGTCGGGATAATTGAGCCTGACCTTTTCCCACTCCGTGTACAATTGCTGTTTTCTGGCAAAATAATCTTGTGGAGCGGCAAAGGCCGGCAGGGATAACCCGAGAAACGCCAGCAGAAGAAACAACGGACGGAGGGTCATAACTCCTCCTTCAGCGCGGCGCGGACCGTGGCCCGAAGTCCCTCCGGAGTACCAGGTGACGAAGCCAGCTCCAACAGGATGTCGAGGGCTTCAGCCCGATCCATGTCCAGCAGAAAGGACGCCATCAGAAACTTCACCTGAGGCCAATCGGGCATCCGCTCCAATTGGGAACGATAGAACGCCACCCCCCGCCACGGGTCGGTCAGCCATTGATAGCAAGTATGCAACTGGACCAGGTTCTTCCCCTCGGCGGGATCGGTCTGGCGGCGGACCAACTCCTCGAACACGGCGGCTGCCTTCGAAGGGTCCATGTTGAGCACGGCCGTCTCGCCCAGCCACTCCAGCGCTTCCATATCGTCTGGATCAAGCTGCACGGCCTGGTCGAGGTGAAAATCCGCCATGGCCCCGAACACTTCACGGGCCGGATTTTCCCCCACTTCGCGGGCCAGAAGCAGATACGCTCCACCCGCCCGTTTCTGCGCGTCGGCACTTTCCGGGTGCCGCTCGACCTCCTCAACCAGCTCCCACACCACATCGGCCAATTCCTCGGCTCCAGAGGTCCGCCCCAGGAGCACGACCGCGCAGACTATAACAACCATCCCGATAAACTGTCTCATATGAACTCCAAAGCCGGAATCACATACCAGGCAGACTTTCCCTACCATACATATCCATTGGAGTGAAGTAGCCCCCCAAAAACCGCCGGAACTTCACCCAAACATCACGTTCCCGCCATGAAGCAAAACGATTCCCATGCGATCAAACGAAGCCTCCACGACAAGCGGCGGCTCCCTTTTCACCATGGGGGAAAAGGAGAAACAAGCCCGCGAACTGCCTATTAAATGGGAACTATTCGCGGAATACGATTCACCTTGACAGCGGAACTTACCCTGACTATTTGGGTGGGCTGCTTTTTTTCAACCTGCCTTTTATGAGCCTCCAGACATGGCCCGACCGCAGAGTCGGATTGGCCGGACCTGCCTGTGCCCATCGGCGAAACATTGCCATTGGGGACGTTTTATGTCTTTTGCAAAGTACTTTAGCGTGGATCTCATCCCCGCTCTGTGGTCTTCCCTTCGGGAAGGCTATTCCATCAACAATCTGGCCCGGGATTTGGGTTCCGGCGTAACAGTGGGCATCGTGGCCCTGCCGTTGGCCATGGCCTTCGCCATCGCTTCCGGAGCGACACCTGAACAGGGACTGTTCACCTCCATCGTCGCGGGCTTCATCATTTCCGCCTTTGGCGGCTCGCGTTTCCAGATCGGCGGCCCCACCGGCGCCTTCGTCGTCATCGTCGCGAGCGTCATCGCCCGGCACGGCTATGAAGGGCTGGTCGTGACCATGCTGCTGGCGGGCGTCCTGCTGGTGCTCATGGGCATTTTCAATTTCGGTAAATTCCTGCGGTTCATCCCCTATCCGGTCGTCACCGGCTTCACGACCGGCATTGCACTGCTCATCGTGACCACCCAGCTCAAGGACTTCTTCGGCCTCGGCCTAGCTTCCGTGCCGTCCGGATTCCTCGACAGGATCGCCGCTTGCGCCAACGCGCTTCCGACCTTCAGCGGCGCCGCCCTGGGAGTGAGTCTCGGCACCCTCGCGATCATGATTCTGGTGCGGCAGTTCGTCCCCAGACTCCCCGCCCACATCGTCGGCATCTTCTTCGCCACCCTCGCCACCTGGGTTCTGCATCTGCCCATCGAAACCATCGGCTCCCACTTCGGCGGCATCCCGGCGGAAATGCCCCATTTGCAGTATCCCGCGTTCAGCCTCGAATCCATCCGCGTACTGCTGCCGGAAGCCCTGACCATTGCGCTGCTGGCGGGCATCGAATCCCTGCTCAGCGCGGTCGTGGCGGACGGCATGACCGGAAAGCGGCACAACCCCTCGATGGAACTGGTTGCCCAGGGCTTCGCCAACATCGCCTCGGCAATGTTCGGCGGCATCCCCGCCACCGGGGCCATTGCCCGTACCGCCACCAACATCCGGGCGGGAGCCTATTCCCCGGTATCGGGCATCATACACGTCATCACTCTCGTGGTCTTCCTGATGTTCTGCTCCAAGCTGTTGTACCACATCCCGCTCGCGAGCCTGGCCGCCATCCTGACTTTCGTCGCCTGGGACATGAGCGAACTGCACCGCTTCAAGCGCCTGCTGCACGCTCCGAAGGCAGATTCACTGGTTCTGCTGATTACCTTCTCGTTGACGGTATTCGTAGACCTGACGGTCGCGGTGCAGGTGGGCGTGGTGCTCGCAGCCCTGCTGTTCATGAAGCGCATGAGCGAAGTAGGCAGCGTATGCGAAGTTCCCATGGAGAAGGAAACCGACACCCTTCCCGATTCCAACTACCATGACCAGATCGCAAGCTACGAAGTCGAAGGCCCGTTCTTCTTCGGCATGGCCCAGCGGTTCATGGACATCATGCAATTTACCCGCACGCCGCCCAAGGTGCTCATCATCAAACTGAGCCACGTCAACCACATCGACGCGACGGCCATCGAGGCGCTTGAAAACGTCATTCACAAGGCGCATCGGACCGGAACGACCGTAGTCCTCGCGGACATCAACGAAGGCGTCCGCCGCGTTCTCCGCGCCATGGGCACCAAAGCTCTCGTCGGCCCCGAAAACGTCTGTGCGGATTACCCGTCCGCGCTGTTCCGCGCCAAATGCCTCGTCGAGAAACTTGAACAAGGCGAACAACCGACGGCGACAAAACCTCGCCCCCAAACACCCAGAGTCTCCCTGCCCTGCCCCTAACCCCAACTAAACTGCCTCCGGTTCCACGAACCGGGCAAACCAATCAAACGAAAAAGGCGGCCTCAACGGCCGCCTTTTTTTATCCCCCAACCACAGAGAAGATCTGAATAAAAAAAGCGCAAACAAAACATGCGCAATGTAAAATTAAAAACCTAAGTATTTTGTACAAATATGATTTGGAATCATTTCTTTAGCAATGCAAATTACTAAAATGCTCAAAAATAAAGTGGAAGAGAATACCAAGAGTTGCAAAACAGGTTGAACATCCTCAAGTGCGGCACCAAAAACATAACGCACCAACCCACCTCTGATTATTTCATGGATTAAGTATATTCCGAAAGAATAACTACTGATTACTTTCAATATATATGGGAACCATAAATCCAGTTTGCGAATCGAAATAAAGAAAATGATGATTGAAAAAGAATAAAGGAATGAAGAGAACTTGCTAGAAGATGCAGCGCCAGAATATTGTCCCCACAAACTGACAAGAGCAAAAGCTTCGAACAAGGACAAAAAAAGCATTGCCAGCACGATCGCCATCGCCTTTTTAGGCTGGATATTCAATATGAAACGCGGCACTTTACCATATCTATACAAAATACCGAAATAGTAAAATGATATCCACGTCGTAAAAGGAAAAGCGGCATACCACCAATTGAAATTATGACCGAGCTTGATTCGATAAAAATAGACAACAACAATGTTTATTGTATTAATAAGAAGGACAAGCATCAAACCATACGATTTGTCTTTCAGCCTAACCAGCAAAGGGGACAACAAAGTAAATATAGCAAGAACAATTATATAATAGTATGCACCAACAACCTTTCCTGAAAGAAGATCATTCAAAAAAATGACAATATTTTTTTTACCTTTCACAATAAAAAAAACGATAACTGACCACACTAGATATGGAACCAGAATTCTCTCCATTCTCTTTACGATGTGCTCCGTTTCCTTTTTCCAGTCATTCCCCATTTTAGAAGAAAAGAAATACCCCGACATAAAGAAAAACGAAGGAACTGCGAAACAATAAAACTGCTTTATTATCAATGTAAAATAATAATTCCAACTACCACCCAAGTCACCATACCATTGCCACCCGGAGTATGTTGAGTGAATAGCTATAACAGCCATGATCGCTAGACTACGTAATATATCGAAATTTACTTCTCTCTCATTCTTTACGCAATTTGACATTCTCTAACCTTATAATTTTGGAGTTGATATGGCAAACAGCCCAACCATTTGATTTTCTATAAAATATAGCATTTAAAGCAGGCACGCCAATCATAAAGTTCCGCAAATACACAATTCTAAATTCACCATCACGACATACACGAACACCATTGGTACCATTTCTATCCTTGATGACGGATAATCATTAAATCAAGCAGTATATCTGCGACGACAAAACACACCGCAATGCAATATGTATTTGTACACCCTGCAAACATCTCCATTATCGTTTTTTCAGCGCACTCTTAATAACGTCATTAATGGAAATAGTTTTTTCTTTCATCATCATTTCCTGTCAGACCTTTATTTCTTAGTTGCCTTTTCTCTATCGTGTTAGATGACAACGACAAAACACTTCACAACCTATCAAAATAAAACAAAAAGCCCTCTAAACGAGGGCTCCTGACACTTTAAGAGAAGTGATTTTAAAATTTGGCGGAGAGGGAGGGATTCGAACCCCCGGACGGCTCACACCGTCTCTGGTTTTCAAGACCAGCGCATTAAACCGAACTCTGCCACCTCTCCGGGTATGGTGTCGCGCATGGCGACGCCGATTTGCAGGAAATCGTTTGTAGAAACCGTCTTCCGGAATGTCAAGAAACAAAAGGAGATCGAACAGTGAGATGGGGATTTCCCGCCAATTTGATTCCTATTTGACACCTTCATAAGCTTCCCGTATGTAAGGAATTGACTGAATTCCAAACAAAACGACGGGATATCCCATGAAAGCCCCGCAAGATGTTTTTGCCGAGTATCTGGCCAACGAGAACCTGAAGATGACGCCCCAGCGACGCATCATTCTTGATACGTTGCTCAAAAGGAACGACCACCTTTCCTCGGAGGAGCTCTATGCTCTCGTCAAAAAACGGGACGCCTCCATCGGGCAGGCAACGGTCTACAGAACCCTCAAGCTTCTCAGCGACTCCGGGCTGATCGAGCCCCTGGACTTCGCGGACGGCGTAACCCGTTACGAACCCAGCTACGGCAAGGATCACCACGATCATCTCATTTGCGAGCGATGCGGCAAAAACATCGAGATCGTGGACGAGATCATCGAACACCGCCAGGAGCAGCTCGCCGAAAAACACGGCTTCACCCTGCAACGCCACAAGATGTATCTCTACGGCGTCTGCTCGGAGTGCCGCAAAAAGTAGCTACCCACCCATTCCGTCCAGGAACTGCGCCAGAGACGGTATTTCTCCGTGCACCGTACGCCATGTGTATCGGTTGCCTTTTTTTACGCCCTCGGCCATGAACTGAATGCCGAGCCCAATAGCCCCGCCACGCCCGGAGAATCGGCTTCGAACGATACCCAGAGCCGTAAAAAATGAATACTTGCGCGTCTTGGGATTCCAGATGCTGACCCGCAGGACGAGCTGGCTGCCCGTATCCAGGGGCGGAAGGCCCCCTTTGGGATTGACTATGAACAGACGCAAACCGCCCGCCGAAATGTTATCCACCGCCAGACGCGTACGGCTGTCATAGCGGGCCGGGTTGTTGACGGTCTGCATGTCCGGCCGGAACAACCAGAATGTACGGGCTTTCCTGGCGCTCCAAGCCTTGACCCTAATGGCTCCCTCGTGGGTCACTCGCTGGCGGGAATGCCGCCGCCGCAAAATGAACCGGTAACGCACCGGCGTAAACAGGCTCAACCCCTTGAGCACCACACCCCGCTTGCTCACATGGGCCACCAAAGTGGTGAACGCGTTGATCCGCTTGCCGGAATAGGCGAAAGGCCGAACAAAGCAAATTACTGGTTGATGCTTGAGATTACTGAATGCAGGCCTGACGTTGAGCAGTTGCAGTTGCATTCGTCCCCCGGTCACGCTGGACACCCGCGCATCGCAGAGCTTGCGCCCAACTCCGCCCCCGGAAAACATGCAGACCTCGATGACCACGCCCTTGGATACCAGATAATTTTCCACGGCGCGCCGCTTGCGCCTCCTGAACAAACGGGCTACCCAACGCCCCGCCACAAGCTGGATAAGCAGCCTGTACCGCCACAGGACATAGACCGCGACCATGGGAAGGACCACGGACAGCATCCGGATCAGCAATTCCATGAAGTCGATATGTCCACTACCGCCAAAGGTGCGTTGCACCTCCCGCAGATAATCGGACTGGGCGAGGAATCGGACCATCTTCACATCATTCGAGATTCAAGAGGTTGACGATTGTTGTTTCTATGACGGACCCATTGCAATTTCAATACCTTCCAACTTATTTGAAGGCGAAGACGCCGGGAACGTCCTGAACAACCTCATCCACTGCGCCCGAACGAAGACAGATAACCAACTGTAATCATGGCAAATATTGCGAACTTCGGCGCTTATGAGTATTCGCCCATTAGGGAAGGGTATTAGCTTTTTACCCCCCGGATGAGAAAAATCAGGCATTGAAAGCCGCTTCGCGGCAATTGTCGGGAGATTTCGCCTCCGGCGGGCAAGGGCTCGCACCCTTGCATCCCCTGTTTGCGCCTTCGGCGCGGGCTTTTCGCTCTGCGACGTTCTGCCGCGAAAGCGGGGAGTTAACGATATTGATCCCATTCGGAAACGGATACCCCCCTTCAGAAAAACCATCAGAGTTCCCCAAACGGCTTCTCGGGCACGCACGCTTAACGACAACGGACAACTACATCAAATCGCTCATGCCGGACATGCGAAATTGGGACGACGTCTTGGATAGCATTTTGGATGAAAAACCGTCTGTATCAGAACAAAAGGATGCACAAAACGATTCGTTGAACAAAAAAAGGGTTACGTCTTTCAACGTAACCCTTAGATTTCTGGCGGAGAAGGAGGGATTTGAACCCTCGTATGAGCTTTACACCCATAACACGCTTAGCAGGCGTGCGCCTTCAGCCAACTCGGCCACTTCTCCATTACTCATGCGCCCATGAACCTACGGTACGCATTGAGGAAAGTCCGTCTACACTTTTCCCACAGGGATTGTCAATAACGATGGTCCCTATTTGCCTTTTTTCCCAGCCCCATCCTTCTCCCGGGCCTCTTTCTCATCGCGGCGGCGCTTGCTCTTGAGGGCCTTGTACTTGATTTCGTGGCGACGGGTCTTGGCTCCGCCTATACGTTCGCGGCCCGGACCGCGCTTGCCCAGAGCGGAGATGCCGCGGGCCTTCTCCCACTCCTTCTTGTCGTGACTGGAGCGAAAAACGATGTTCACGGGCGCGGACTTGATGCCGAGCATCTTCCGGAACTGGTTCTCCAGGTAGCGCACGTAGGACGTCCTGACGAGAGTATGATCGTTGCAGAAGAACACGAAAGTGGGAATGGCCTCGTCCGCCTGGGTGACGTAGTAGAACTTCGGCCGCTTGCGCTTGACCACGGGAGGCTGGAGCTTCTCCACCACCGCCTGCATGATGCGGTTGAGCTCGCCGGTGCCGACGCGTATCTCGCACTCCCGCCGCAAGGTCTCGGCCAAGGGCAGCAATTTGCCGATGCCCACGCCCTTCACGGCGCTGGTCATGACCACGGGCACATGCGGAATCACGCGCAGCTCTTCCCGAAACGCTTC
Organism: Desulfovibrio sp. Fe33; assembly: GCF_028532725.1. NCBI lineage: Bacteria > Pseudomonadati > Thermodesulfobacteriota > Desulfovibrionia > Desulfovibrionales > Desulfovibrionaceae > Desulfovibrio > Desulfovibrio sp. Fe33. Next base: position 49,042 of record NZ_JAQKGU010000007.1, on the reverse strand, counting down.
AAGGGCGCGGCTGGTCTCGTTGCGGGGAATAAGGTCCGCCTTGTTGACCACCACGATGAACGGTGTTTTTTCCTTGGCCAGGAACTCGATGAGCCGCTTGTCCTGACGGCCCACGCCCAGCGTGATGTCGATGGTCAAGATGGTCACATCGGACCGCTTGGAATTCTTGAGCGCGCGGATGACGCTGATCTTCTCCAGATGATCCTGGATGTTCGCCCGCTTGCGCACCCCTGCCGTGTCAACGAAGGTGTACCGCTTGCCCTGCTTCTCGAAGGTCACGTCGATGGAATCGCGGGTTGTCCCGGCCACGTCGGATACGATGAGCCTGTCCTTGCCGATGATGGAGTTGATAAGCGAGGACTTGCCTGCATTGGGGCGGCCGAGCATGGTCAGGCGCAAGCCCTTCTCCATGCCGTCGTCCTCGTCCATGGGCAGGCCGAGGTCTTCGACGAAGCGGCGAACTCGGTTGCGCACGTCGGACAAATTGTAGCCGTGGGCAGCGGACACGGGCAGGAATTCGATACCAAGGGAGTGAAATTCGGCGGTCATTTCGGCTTCGAATTCGAAGCCGTCCACCTTGTTGACCAGCATAAGCACCGGCTTGCCGGATTTGCGGACGAACTCGGCGGCCTGCTGATCCAGAGGAGTCAGTCCCTCCTTGCCGTCCACCACGAAAACGATGGCATTAGCCTCGTCGATGGCGTCGCGGGCCTGCTCGAAAATCTCATCCTCGAAATCCTTGGACAGCTCGGGAGTAGCCTCGGATTCCAGGACCATGCCGCCGGTGTCGATCAGGTCGAACCGGGTTTCCCCCATTATGCACTCGCCATAGATGCGATCGCGCGTCACCCCCGGCATGTCGTGGGTGATGGATCTCGACTTCCTGAGAAGTCGGTTGAAAAGGGTGGATTTGCCCACGTTGGGGCGGCCCACCAGGGCGACGATCGGCAACATTCTCGGCTCCGGGCGGTTGAAGACTCTATAAAAATATAAACCCCGCGCATCCCATGAGCGGGAAGCGCGGGGTTACCTTATCCTCAATCGAATGTCGAGTCCATTGTTGCCGGGTCGGGTTAATCCGTGACGGCCATATCCTCGATAACAGTGTTGAGCCGGACGGCCATGGCGGCCACTTCCTGGATGGCCTGATTGGCCTCCTGCATGACCTGATACGTGTCCATGGAGATATTGTTGATCTCGTCCGTGGCCCGGTTGATCTCATCGCTGGTGGCGGATTGCTCCTCCGCGGCCGTGGCGATGATCCGCACCTGGTCCGAGGCGGTCGCCACGCGGCCGACAATCTCAAGCAGCACATTACCCGACTCGCGGGCCAGCTCGGTGCTGCGCTCGACGGCCTGAGCCGCCTGCTGGGTAGCTCCGATGTTGCGCCCGGTCATGTCCTGAATGCGGCGGATCGCCTCACCCACCTCGCTGGTGGCGGCCATGGTCTTCTCGGCCAGCTTGCGGACCTCGTCCGCGACCACGGCGAAGCCCCGTCCGGCGTCCCCGGCCCGGGCCGCCTCAATGGCCGCATTGAGCGCCAAAAGGTTGGTCTGGTCCGCAATGTCCGTGATGACGCCGAGCACGTTGCCTATATCTTCGGCCTCGGACCCGAGTCCCTCCATGGAGAGCCTGAGTTCCTCGGTCCGCGTCTGCACCTCGCCCACGGCCTCGATAACCTGGTCGACCATCTTCTGACCGTGCTGCGCATCGGTCTTGGCCTGTTCCGCGTCCTCGGACGCCTGGCTCGCATTGCGGGCCACATCAAGCACCGAGGCGTTCATTTCCTCCATGGCCGAAGCTGTCTCGCCCGCCCGAGCGCGCTGGTTTTCAGACCCACGCTTGCCCTCTTCCATCTGGGCCGAAAGCTCTTCGGCCGCACTGGACAGGGACAGGGAAATCTCCCGGGCCTGCCCGGCCGCCACGGAGATGCGCTCATTCTGCGCCTCAATGACCTTCTGCTGGCCCCGAATCTCGGTCACATCGAACCAGATGGTCAGCGAGCCGAGCAATTGGCCGTCCATATCGTAAAACGGCGTGGAGATTATCCGAACGTTGAGGGTCGCGCCGTCGACACGCTCGTACTCCACTTCGTCATCCAACTGTTTCTGCTGCTCCACAGCCCGGTCGGACAAGGTCACCTTGTCGGAATCCCCGAAAAAGAACGCACCTGGCTTCACCCCGGCGTAACTCTCGGGCGGATCGTTGCGTTTGAGCAGGTCGCACATCTGTCGGTTGACCCACAGCACGGTATGGTCCCCGCCCACCAGGGCGCACGGCAAAGCTATTCCCGCCAACACTCCCTCGGAAAAGCCGAGCTTGGTCTTGAGTTCGTGGACCATGGCTTCGATCTGTTCCGCCAAGGATCGGAACTCGAACTTGTATCGCCCTTCAAGCTGCGCCTGCAGGTCACCGCCGGCCACCTTGGACGCGAAATCGAGAATATTCTTTACCGGGGAAATGATGATCCTGCGCACGGCGAAGATCAACATGCCCACCAGCAGCACGCCCAGGACCACACCGGCCACCGCCAGCTTGTTGCGCTGGTTGTGCGCCGCGGCGGCCAGATCGTCCTCGTAGGCGCTCATGACCACGGTCCAGCCGGTCCTTTCCAGGGTGTCGAAAACCATGTACTTCCGGCGGCCTTCCCAAAGGTAGTTTGTCTCGCCTTTTTTCACCGCCAACGCGGTCTGCGCGAAATCCTGCTTTGAAAGATCCTCCAGATGCAGGTCCTTGTTCGTCGCATGGGCGATTATCCGCCCCTTATGGTCGAGGATGAACGCATACCCGCTGCCCGCCACGCGGAAGGGGTCGATGAACTTGGAGGTGAAGTTCCCCCACTTGGGGAACAGCCCCACTCCGCCCACGATCCGGCCCTCTTGGTCCCGGACCGCGCCGGCCGCGGCAAAGATGAGAATCCCGCCGCCGCTCTTGGAGATGAGGATGTCATTGGACAAATAGCGGTCGGCCTTGCCCGAAAGAACGGCCTTGGCATACTCCCGGGAACTTCGATCCGCGCCGACAAGGTCCTGCATCTTGGCATTGTACCCTGCGACCACTTGCCCATTCCTGTCGAAGACGAAGGCGGCCCAATAATTGTCGGATGAGGACAGGAGATCCTTGAACAGCAGGGAGGCGGGCAAGGCGTCCCGCCCCTCCAGGGCGTCGACAACAACCTGCTGCGAAGCGAGCATGTGGGCCATCTCGTCAGTCTGGGCGATGTAGTTGTCCAATGCGGCCATGGTCTGCGCGACCATGTTGCCCATGGATTCCTTACCTTCATTGAAAACGGTTCGCCTGGTGTCGTGGTTGACCCAAAGCACAGCCTCCAGTATCGCAACCGCCATGCTGGAGGAGATCAACAGAGCGATGGCAGTATTCACACTTTTCATCTTCATGGAAAATCCATCCTTGAATCTGTATGTTGGTCTATGACCAATATAGATACCTCAATTGAATTGTGTCAATCAGAACAAGAAAATCCTTTAACAAAACCCAAAAAGCGGAGCCGCAACACGACTCCGCTTCAATATTACATTCACCAACACGAATTATTTCCCAAACAGCTTCCGGATAGCCTCGTCGTACGGCGGATAAAGAACACCTTTTTCTGTAACGATGCCCGTTATCAGATCATTAGGTGTGGGATCAAAGGCCAGATTGTAGACCTCAACCCCTTCCGGCGGGATGCGATGATCGCCGATATGCGTCACTTCACGCGGATCGCGGTCCTCGATGGGGACATCGTCCCCGGTGGGAGTCTCGATATCGATGGTGTACACCGGTGCGGCGACATAAAACGGAATGTTGAACCTTTTCGCAATGATGGCCACTCCAAAGGTTCCAATCTTGTTCACCGCGTCGCCGTTGGCCGTGATCCGGTCCGCGCCGACCACGACCTTGTCCACCAGACCGCGCTTCATGAGGAGCGCGCAGGCGTTGTCGCAGGCCACCTTCACCGGGATGCCGTCCTTGTGTAGTTCATACGCGGTCAGCCGCGCGCCTTGCAAAAACGGCCTGGTCTCATTGGCGATGACCGAGACCTTTTTGCCCTGGTCGATGGCTCCCCGAATCACGCCCAGCGCCGTGCCGTACCCGGCCGTGGCCAGAGCGCCCGCATTGCAATGAGTCATGACGGTGTCGCCGTCGTCGATGAGTTCGCCGCCGAACTTGCCGATCAGCTCGCACATTTCGATGTCGCCGGCGTGAATCTCCTTGGCGCGCGCAAGCCAGACGCCGAGCAGATCTTCAAGGGAAATATCGCCCGCCTCGTCCCAAAGACGGCGCATCTCGCGCACGGCCCAACGCAGGTTTACCGCCGTGGGCCTGGCGTTGTGGATTTGGTCCAGCTTGGCCGAAAGGTTCGCCTTCCAGTCGCCGTCCATTCCCTGCACCTCGCGTCCTGCCAGATAGCAGCCATAGGCCGCCGTCACGCCGATGGCGGGCGCGCCGCGTACCACCATGACCACCAGAGCATAGCAGATGTCGTCCGTGGTCTTGCACTCGAACCAGTCCTCCCGATTGGGCAGGTATCGCTGGTCAAGCAGGATCAAGGCGTCTTTTTCGGGAGAATACTGAATGTGTTCGGTCATTTTTGTTTGCCTCCGGCGGCCAGAGGGGAAACTTTTGGAAAAGTTTCCCCTCTGGACTCCCCTTCAAAACTTTTTATTGCGGCGCAGGCGGTATCGGGGTCAACGCGACTCCTCGTATGCGCCGGACGGTGCGGAGAACGCACTTTTGTCCTCAAGGTAAGAGCACGGAGAACGCACCCCCACGTCGCCAGTAAATAAAACCGCTCCCCTCCGTACTTCCCGGCGACGTGACGCCGAACAGTTTAGGAAGAGGGCTGAGGGAACCCCTTCTCAAAAGGATTCCCCCAGTCTTCCTTACGAAAGTTTCTTATTGAACAACTGCGTGACCACGCCGGGGTTGGCCTGGCCCTTGGAGAGCCGCATGACCTGGCCCATGAAGAAGCCCATGAGTTTCGTCTTGCCGCCCTTGAAGGCCTCGACCTCTTCGGGATGCTCGCTGATGACCTTGTCCACCATGGCTTCGAGCTCCGAGGTGTCGGACATCTGGACCAGCCCCTTGGACTTGACGTATTCGGCCGGGTCGTCGCCTGACATGCACAGATCGCGGAAAATATCCTTGCCGATCTTGACCGAAATGGTCCCGTCATCCACGAGACCCAGCAGCTCGGCCAGCTTTTCCGGGGTGAGCTTCACCTCGCAGGCCTCGACCGTATTCTCATGGCAGAACGGCAGCAGATCACCCACGACCCAGTTGGCGGCTTTCTTGACGTCGCCCGGGTAGGCCTTGGCCGCAGCCTCGAAGTAATCGGCCACGGCGAGGTCGTTGGTAATCAGGGCCGCATCGTAATCGGCCAGATCGTACTCGGCCATGAACCGCTCGCGCTTGGCGGAAGGCAACTCGGGCAATTCGGAACGCCACGCGTCGATCCAGGCCTGATCCAGCACCAGAGGCACCAAATCCGGGTCCGGGAAATACCGGTAGTCGTGAGCCTCCTCCTTGCCGCGCATGGAATGGGTGGTGCCCTTGTCCACGTTATACAGCCGGGTCTCCTGGACCACCTCTTCGCCGTCCTCGACGAGATCGGTCTGGCGTTCCACTTCGTACTCGATGGCCTTCTGAATGTGCTTGAAGGAGTTGAGGTTTTTCAACTCCGCACGGGTGCCGAACTCTTCCTGGCCGTAGGGGCGAATGGAAACGTTGGCGTCGCAGCGAAAGCTGCCCTCCTCCATGTTGCCGTCGCAGATGCCGAGATAAAGGAGCACGGAGCGCAGTTCCTTGAGATAGGCCACGGCCTCCTCTGCGGAGCGCATGTCCGGCTCGGAGACGATCTCTATGAGCGGCACGCCGGTTCGGTTGAGATCAACGAAACTGGCGTTGTCGGCGGCGGAGTGAATGTTCTTGCCCGCGTCCTCTTCCATGTGAATCCGGGTCAGGCCCACACGCTTCTTCTTGCCGTCCACCTCGATATCCACATGGCCGTGCTCGCAGATGGGCAGCTCGAACTGGGAAATCTGGTATCCCTTGGGCAGGTCGGGGTAGAAATAATTCTTGCGCGCGAACACGGACTTGAGATTGATCTCGCAGTTGGTGGCCAGACCGGCCTTGACCGCGTACTCGACAACCTTCTCGTTGAGCACGGGCAATACGCCGGGCATACCGGAGCAGACCGCGCAGACGTTCTCGTTGGGATCGTTTCCGAACTTGGTGGAGCAGGAACAGAAAATCTTGCTCTTGGTTTTCAACTGGGCATGGACTTCCAGGCCGATGACGGTTTCATACCGGGACATGGGGCTCCCCTATTTCTTGTTTCCGTAGAGTTCCGGGTTCAGCTTCGGGTCGTTGTACATCTTGAACTGAAAATAGACCTTGGGCTTTTTGGTCCCGGCGAAATATTCGTCGATCAACTCAAGAACGGCCCGCTCCAGATCGGCGTGCTGGCGTTTCAGCACGCCCACCTTGCTGTCGCACTGGCGGATATGTTCGGCCTCAACGTCCTTGCGCGAACACTGTTCCTTCATGTGGTATATCTTGAGCGACTGGATGGACAGCCTGTCCATGGCCGCTCCGACGGTCTCGGTATTGTAGCGCTCGGGCGCGTCTTCGGGCAGCAGCGGCGTAATCATGGAGACAAGACACCCATCCACCCGCTCGATCAGGTCGTTGCGCTTCTGGTTCAGCTTGTCGATGGCGTATTTGCAGTCCGCAATGACGCCGGCGTCCACATCCTTACGGCGGGCGCGGTCCTCGACATGCCAGAGTTGGAAATTGCACCAGTGCTGGCGTGCGACCAGCTCGCGCAGGCCCGGCAGGCCGCCCAGATCGTCGGCGGGATCGCCCTCGTACACGGGCTCGCCGAAATGCCAATCCACAACGGACCGAAGCTGGTGAGCCACGGCGTCCCGAATGGTGTTCTTGATGGAATCTTGTGTGATGTCAGCCATTGATAAGTGCTTCTTTGCTTATAAGGAGATAAACGGTGGCCTCGGTCTTGATATTGCTGGCGATGGGCGCCACCGCGTTGCCCTCGCCTATGTAGTAATCCACGCGGGACCCCTGGATGGCCGTGCCGGTATCCTGGGCCAGCCCGATCCCCGCGACCTTGCGCTTGCCCGTTGGGCGGCCGTCCCGGGCCTCGGGAATCTCGGCCTCGAAGGCCAGAAGGCTGCCGAGCGGCAGGAGCTTTCGGTCTGTAGCCAGTGAAACCATCGGCGTCAACGGCTTTCCAATGGTGCCTTCGGGCGGCGAATCCTCCAAACGGAAGAAAACGTAGCTCCGATTCTCGGCCATCAGCTCAAACATCTGTTCGGGATGCTTGGCGAAATATTTTTTCACATCTTCCTTGGCCAACCGCCCGTCGGGCAGAAGACCACGGGAATGGAGGATACGGCCCAGGCTCCGAAAGCCGTGGCCGTTCTTGGCGCCATACAGCACGTTGCGGGTGGTCCCGTCCGGGAGCCGAAGGCGTCCGCACCCCTCCACCTGCATGTAAAAGACGTCCACGGGGTCCTTGGCCCAGGCGATCTCCAGTCCGCGCCCGTCCAGGACCTTGCGCACATCCATGTCGCCCCGACGGTAATAAGGCAGGACCTGCCCCCTCTCCACCCGATAGAACTGGCTGCGCCCGCGCACCGGGCCGAAGCGCAGGTCGCCGGGCACGCCGTAGATGGGGAACTCGTAGCCCGGCCGCCGGGTGAGGCTGGCCTCGATCTCAGGGGTATAGTAGCCGGTCATGAGCGGCTTCTGACGCATACCGTACCAGACGAACCGCTCGGCCAACAGGTCGGGATCGGCGTCCAGAAGCGGCAACAGGTCGAGGAATTCCTCCAGCGACCGCACGACCTGCCCCCAAGTGAGCGACATGCCGGGACGCGCCAAGGCGGGCTTGTCCGCAGGCATGTTCAGGGCATATTCAAGGCTGCGCTGAACCGGGTCCTCCAAGGCTTTCCATGAGTCCAGTCCCTGGCTGCGGATGTCCAGACGGGCCATGTTCTGCGCGCCCTCGACGTTGGACAGCGGAAAGAACATGTCGCAGGCGGGAATGGCCAGAGGCTCGCGCACGGGCCGCAGAGTCAGCCGACCGACAGACCGTGAGCGGCTCAGTCCGGGCGTCCCCGCGAAATCAGATGCTTCGGCGCTGTCCCCGGCCCTGGAATCGGCGTCGCCGACAGCAACGGGCGCACCCGCGTCCTCGGAGGCGTCCGCCGACGCTCCCGGATCGGGGGCCTCGGCCTTCCTTTCCATTGAGGAAACGTCCGGGCGGGGGCCGAAGATCGGACCGGACCGCACGCAGGACAGGAGCGCGGCCAGGCAGGCCGCAGCCAACAGGAGACGCGCCGCCTTCCAAAGGGGCTTTCGGGTATCGGTGAAAAATTGCAGCATGAGGCTCCGGGCCGTTTCGCGTTCCTATCCGCACGAGTCGATGGCCACGTCGCAGAACTTGCCCACCCCGTACTCCCTCCGCCGGAAGAATTTCTCGGGGTTGGGTCCGATAATCTGCAACTCAGGGTGGGACCTCTGCACATCCAGGGCTATGTGCATCTCCTTGGTGCAGCCCGTGGAGTATGTGGAGTCCTTCCCGGTCCAGACCGGAGGCACCTTGCGGCCCATCAGCTCGAAGCTCTTTTCAATATCGAAATACGTCTGGAAACGCCAGACATTGATGTACCCGCTACGCTGGACCTTCTCCCACATGAACATCAGGTCGTCGGCGTCCATGCCCTCCTCGAAGTGCTCTCCGGGATTGATGATGTACGCGTCGTCAAGCTGGTTGCGCAGGTGGTTGACGAAGGTGGTGATGACCTCGATGGCCGCCTGCGTCTGGCCCGGCACGGAGCCGATGATCCCGGAGTAGAACATGACCGTCTTGCCCTGCGCCCTGGCCAGACGCATTTCACGGATGATCTCATCGGCCTTGCCTGCTATATACTGCTCGGAAAAGGTCCGCACCCGGTCGGGCTTGGCCCGGAAGTGGACGTGGAATTCGCCCTCCTCATCCCTGTAGAAATTGACGATGTCGCGGGTGAATTCGTGGGAATTGAGGATAAGCCGGTCATACAAATCCTCGCCTTTGGCCAGAATGAGATCGCATTCCTTCCAGGCGCGGGCGAAAGTCACCGACATCCGATAGGGATTGAACTTCTCGCGGGTGCCATCGGATATGACGATAAAGGGATGGCGGGCCATGATGTTCAGAAGCTCGTTTTTGGACAGCTTGTCCTCGCTGACGAAATGCGCGCCTTCGAAGGCTTTGGCCAGCTCCAGGTCCGTATCGCGGTCCCAGAAGGTGGGATGGTCGAAATAGAACCCTTCCTTCAGCGCCATGACCACGCGATGCCCAAGCCTGAGAAGGGCCTTGACCACCTTGAGATCGAACAGGATGCCGCCCGCCCTGTTGGGCAGGTAGAGGATGCGGTGCCGCTGCTCTCCGTCCTTGCCCAGGTACTCGAACATGGGATCAAGGAGATGGGACCCCTCACGCACTTCCTCGGCCAGCCCCGAAGCGCGCAGCCCGTCCAGGGAAAACATCTCAGGGTTCCAGTGGTCCGTGAAGGTGGCGATACGCATAAGCCGCTCGATCTCCAGCCTGTCCAGCAGAGAACGGAGGTCGTCGGTCCTGCCCTTCAGATCGCCCGCAGGCGGGCTCGCGTGGACCATTTCATCGAATTCCCCGCTTCCGACCATCTCGGCGGCCCGCCGGTTCAACCCCCTGCGGATGTGCAGATAGGGATCGTCGATCCCGGACTGGGTCATGAAAATGGTGATGAACCATTTCATCAACCGCGAGGGCATGAGGATGGGCGAAGCCAAGACCATGCGAAACTTGTGTCTGGCGAGCTGGATGAACCGTCTGGCCAGCTTCCTGTCCGTGCAGAAATCCCGGGAAAGATGAATGAACCGCTTCCACTGCTCGATGTACCGCTGCAACAGCCTATCCGGCAGCCGCTGATTCAGGAGCATGAAGAACATCCAGTCCGAACACGGGGCGTAAAACTCCCCCTCCCTCAGGGCGATCATGAAGCGAAGCTGCTCGCCCGACGCGTTCTTGAGCGGGTCGATGGTATATTCCAGATGATTTTCCGACATGAAATGGAGCAGCAGCGCGTCCAGTGCGGGGTCCTGTCCGTATTTGATATCAAGGACCGAATCGTACTTCTTGGCCAAACCCATGTTCACCTCTCGGTCAGGAAACCATGTTTCTTCAGTTTCTCGAAATACGCGACCGGGCCCAGGTCCACCACCAGGAGATCGGCGTCGGATTTCTTCACCGTCACCACGTCGCCCGGCCCGAGCCTGACCACGGACTGGCCGTCCTCGGTCAGGCTGACCTCGCCGACCGGATCCTCCACGCACACGGAAATTTTCCCCTCAGCGGGGAAAACCATGGGCTTGAAGCTGTTCAGGAAAGGACAGACGGGGGTCACGCAGAAGGCCGACAGCCCGGCATGAACCAAGGGACCGCCCGCCGACGCGCCGTATGCGGAGGAACCGGAGGGCGTGGACACGATGAGCCCGTCAGCCCGCAGGGCGGAAATATCTATGCCGTCGTAGGCCACGCCGAGACGGATGAGCCGAGCCAGGTCCCCCCGGCTGACGACCAGGTCGTTGACCGCCAGCCCGGAATGAACCACTTCGCCGCCACGCGACACCGTATAGTCCAGAACCAGCCGCCGCGTGGCCCTGAAGCCTTCTTGCAGAACCCGCGTCAACCAGGGACGCCAATGGTCCCGTTCGAGTTGGGTCAAAAAGCCCACTCGGCCGAGGTTCACGCCCATGAGCGGAGCATTGAGGCGCAAGAGCCTGCGGGCAGCGCCGATGAAGGTGCCGTCGCCCCCCAGGATAACTGCCAGGTCGAAGGGACCGGTCACGTCCGTTTCGTCGCCGCACGAATCCGGGCTGTGCTCGCAGGTCTCGAACGCCACCCCCCTTTCGGCAAGGAACCCGGCCATGGCGGCACGAACGGCTTCGGCTGCTGCGTCCCCCGGCTTGGTCACTATGAGCATTTTTCTTATGGAACGGTTCATGGTGGTTATTTTTTAGTTAAATTTGGAAAAACATTCAACCTTTTTCCATTTAATCAACGCTCCGCCCTCTCCGGCTTGACCGGCTTGTCTGGATTTTTTTTCGCTTTCCCCCTAAAGTTTTTTTTCACGGAGACGATCGTATCATTCAAGGAAAGGGAAAATACCGTGAATGCATCGTCCGCCAATGTTCGAAATATGCTGCGCACCTATGGGAAGCAGCTCACGAACGCCAAACGCCTAGCGCGTTTCAGGCAGGCGATGGGCGGTATGGAGCCCCCGGACGATATAGCCAGGCAGGCCAAACGCCGGGAACTGGTGCAGCGAATCGCTCATGAGGTCATTGAAAACCTGATCGTCAACTCCGATCGTTCCCCGGTGGTCCGGGCCGTTCTGGAACAGCTTGAACATGAATTCGGCTGCCGGTACGTCTTCGAATACCCCCTCGACGGAGGCGACGTTCAGATAATCAGGGAGACGCCCCAGGGGCCGCAGGAAGTCGATGGTTCCGAAAGGAACAGGGTTCTGCGGAGCCTGTGGGAAATAGCATTGTCAAAGGTGGATGGCACCATGCTTTGATAGTCCCGTCCCCACGGGAGGTACAACATGGTTATTAGAAATATTGTAGGGGACCAGAACCCTTACGCAAACAAGAAGATCGACAGGCCGGAAGCCAAGGAAGTCCGCAGCGCCCGGCAGGACGCGAAGACGTCCGAGGAAACCGCCGACCGCGTGGTTCTCTCTTCCGAGGCCCGGTTGCGGGGCGCCGCCCTGCAAACCGCGAAGGAAGCGCCGGATGTCCGCCGCGAAAAGGTGGACCAGCTCAAGCGCCAGGTCCAGGACGGGACCTATATGCCCGACCTGAAAAAGGCCGCCGCGAATCTCATTCGCGACGACCTCGATCTTCTGGTTTAGCAACAGAGGGGTTCGCCCCGGGGTTCAGGACCCGATCGGGCGGAAGTGCGTGGGATAGCCCGCTTCCGTCTGAGGAATCTGAAGACCTATCCTCGTCTCCGTGTTGATGACAATCGGCCCCTGGAGATTGAGGGTGGTGTCTTCCGGTTTGTCCTGCGGAATGGTCACCGTCACCAGGATGGCCAATTGGCGGATGTTCTCCACCTTCAGGGCCTTGCGCTCCGGGTTCTCTATCTTCACGTCATAGTCGTCGAGAAAGCTGTAGGGGTCGGCCACCAGCAATCCGAGTCCCGGGTCGGAGATGCACTGCAACAGCAGAAACGGCGAATCCCCTTCCCTCACGGGAAGCAGCGTGAACTCGCGCTTGTCCTCAAGTCCGACCAGACCGCGGGGAAAGTAGAGGATCGAGTCGGTGCTTATCACCCGCTCGCCCAGCCGAGTCATTATTTTTTGCGTTCTTTCTTTTGCCATAGCGCCGCCGCCGCGAGCAGGTCCTGCTGGTTGATTTCCAGCGCCTGCCGGTTCTGTTCCTTGATCTTCAAGTAGACCTCCTCCCGATAGACGGTCATGTCTTCGGGCACGTCCAGGCCGATCTTTATCTGCTTCCCCTGAACACTCAGGATCTTCAGCTTGATATTGTCGCCCAGATAGAGGCTTTCTCCCGGTCTCCGGGTTAAAATCAACATGTCGTTACCAAGTGTTTCCTTCGGCTTGTCCGACGTTCTCGGAGTACGTCCTGCCGACTACATGAGGTCCATCCGCAAGTAAAGGGCATCGCTTCATCAATTAGATAAATTTAGAAAGATTGAGCTGCATTATCATCGAGGTGGAACGCAACACGGCCTCGTAGACGAGCTTCTGCTGGGCCAGGTCGGTCATCAGCTCGGTCACGTCCGCGTCCTCGATGGAACTGAGAAGCGTCTGCTCGTTGAGCTTGAGACCGTCCACGATGGTCGAACTGATGGACAGGCGGTTTTCCCTTCCTCCCACCTCGGCCACGGCGTTCATTATGTGTTCCTGCGCTTCCACCAGATTGGCCAGGGACTGCTGCACGCCGGTCTGGTTGTTGGTCTCGGTGAAGGCGACGAGATTGCCCATGACCTCGAACAGGTTCTTGGAATACTCGTCATCGCCCTGAATGGTCAGGGCCATGTTCGCGCCCCCCGAGTGGAACACGCGATCGGAGTTCAGGGAACCCAAAGTGAGGATGGAGCCGTTGGACGCCAGCACGGCATCCGGGTCCATGTAGATGCCGCCGAAAATGTCCTTGCCGACGTTGTTGACCTGGACCTGCTCACTCGACGAGACGTCCAGATTAATGGCGGCGGTACGCGGGCGGATGATGAACTGCTGTCCCGGACGCAATATGTTGGAGCCGTCGGAGGTCAGCGTCAGGATACCGCCGTTGGCCACGCTGAGCACGGTCTCTCCGGCCGAGGAATCGGCCTGGGCCACATTGCCGGTCACCCAGTTGATGCCGCCGTCCAGACTGTATGAATACTGGATGTCCTCGTTCATCGCCACGTCCGACTGGTTGTCGATGCGAACGGTCACGTTGGAATCCAGGAATGAACCCGACGCCTCGGCCCTGATCTGGTTCGTTCCCGGCCCAAGGGCATCCACCAGGGGCGGGGCGTCCTCGTCGTCGCCGACATATTGCGCCGAAGGCCGAATCCACATCCAGGTACCGTCGGAAGTCGACTCGTCCTCAGGATCGTTGACCTTGACGGTGGCGTCTCCGTGAAAAGTCACGCTGGTGCCGCTCTCGGGCAAAGCCAATGTTCCCTCTCCGCCGTTGAACGTCATGGAGCCGTCCAGCCAGGTGCGTCCGCCATCCGTGGAATAGCGCACGCCCAGATTGGGGTCCGAAAGGTTCATGTCGCCACCCACGGGCGTGGCTCCCGTGGTATCGTAATACTGTACCAACACCGTGGAGTTCGAGGAGCCGTTGACGGTGAACTCCGCGTTGCGGCCGAAGTTGTCGTCGTTGGTGGTCAGCCACATGATTTGCTTGAAGGCGGGGCCGTCGGTCTTGTGCCCGCCGAAAATGGAATTGCCTTCAAAGTCGGAGTTGGCCAGGCCGACCAACTGCTCGAACAGGGAGCGCATCTCGTAGCTGATCTGCTCGCGGTTGTTATCGTCCACGGTGCCGGTGGCCGCCTGAGTGGCCAATTCCTTGGCCCTGGTCAGGATGGTCGAGACCTGCATGAGCGCTTCGTCCGCGCTGCCCAGCCACCCCTTGGCCGTGGAAATATTCTCCGAATACTGGTCAAGCGAGCGCAACGTGTCGCGATGATCGAGAATGCGGGTCATGCCGGTAGGATCGTCGCTCGGCTTGTTGATAGCCTTCTGCGTCTGAGCCTTGACGTTGAGGTCCACAAGCGAGGTCAGGGACGAGTTCAGGTTGTACACGTACCTGTTGAAGAGCATTTGTTGTGATACACGCATGGCCTATTCCCCGCCTACGGTTTGAGCGACAGGATTGTTTGAAGCATTTCGTCCGCCGTGGTGATGAGCTTGGCCGCCGCCGTGTAGGAAGCCTGGTACTTGATGAGATCGCTCATCTCTTCGTCCAGGTTGACGCCTGAAATCTGCTGTTGCCGCTCATCCAGGTCGTTGGCCAAAGCCTGATAGAAACTCTGGTTGAACTGGGCGCGGTTGGTATCCGTACCCACGTTGCCCACGATGCCGTTGTAATAATCGAGAATGGTCTGCGACGTAGTCCCCTCCATGGCCGTGGACATGGTCACGTTGACCTCGCGCAACCCGTACATGGCCAAGGCAGTGGTGTTGTCGCCGGGATTCATCTCACCCGCGCCGTTCACATGCCCCGTCGCCAGATAGTCCAGGTCTCCGGAAATCTTTTCGTTGACGGCCATGGAACTGGCGTCGCTCCCCTTGAAGAACGTGTTCAACCCCAACGCCGCGTACAGCCCCGCCGAGTCAGTGCCGAAGGAGAAGGTGTAGCCCTCCTCGGCTTCCAACTGGAGCTTGTTGTTGACGATGGTCGCATTGAGCGTTCCCGCGTAGGTCCTGTTGAAGGCGTCGCGCACGTCCTCCAGGGTATGCACGGCCGGATTGAAGGTCGCCCCGCTGCCGTCGAAATCCAGGGCTGCGGCGGAAACCTGCAACCCGGTGGACTCGTTGTAGATATGCATGAAGGAGCTGCCCGACTGAAGCCGGTCGCCAAAGGCCAGCCCGGTGGAATCGCTGGCCAGAGCCTTGTTCACGTAATCCACCTGATACGTGCCGTCGGCCGAGGTGAACGCCTGTAGGCCCGCGCCCTGGCTGTGCCTGCGGTTGGTCTCCCAGACAACGGATTCGGACAATTCGTCGAGCTTGGACCGATACTTGCCCACGTAGTTGTCCCGGAAGGACAAAAGCGCGGCGATGCTGCCGCCCGTGAGCCGCTGGGAATTCGACTCGCCGTTGAAATGGAGCTGCGGGGTTATCTCCTCGGCGTGGGAGGTGTTCTGCACCCAATACAACCCCTGGTGCGGGCTGATGACGAAACGGTCGCCGTCCACAAAGGAACCCGAAGGCGAACCCTGGGCGTCATCCGCGGAGCCGAACCAAATTTGAAGCCCTTCGATGTTGACGCGGTCGTCGTACTCGCGGGCATTGAAATACCGCACCTTGCCCGCTTCGTCCTTGAGCCATGTCACGCCGCCATCCAGGGAAACCTTGAACTTGGCCGCGTTCGCGCCGGACCCGACCTGCCCCACCGGATCGCCCGCATTGGAAGCCACGAACTCGATGGTGTATTCGTAGTCGTCGTTGCCGTCGAAATACACGTTGCCCTCGAACCCGGAATCGGGCCGCAGGTCTTCGGTCTTGGCCGGAGCCCGGAACTCCAGCGAAAAGGAGCTTTCCCCATCCACCAAAGTCTGTCCGGAACCGGTCAGGACGGTAAAATTGCCACCGCCGTTGTCGATGGTACTGATGTCCACCAACTCGGCCAGGGCGCGAACTTTCCGCGCCCGCTCGTCGAACAGGGCGTTGGCGTTGTTTTGGCCTTCGATATGGTGGACCTGGATTTCCCGGTTCAGGTCGGCGATATCGCTCATCAGCGAATTAGCCTCGGACACCTGCGAAGCCACCTCGCCGTTGATCCGCTCCTGCATCAAGGAAAGATTGGTGTCCACCGCCTTGAGGGTGGTGATGAGCGTCGCCGCGTCGTTGACCACGGTCTGGCGCGCGCCGTAGTTGTCCGGCCGCTGGGCCACTTCGTTCCACGAATTGAAATATTGGGACAAGGCGTCGCTCACCCCGGTGCCGCTCGACTCGTTGAGCAGATTCTCCACGCCCTTGAGCTGCTCCCAGAGGTTGCCCCACATGTTGCTCAGGGAAGACTGCCCCAGGTACATGGACTCGACCATCTCGTCGAAATGCCGGACAACCTCCTGAGCGACCACGCCCGTGCCGAGCTGGCCCGGGGAATAGTCGATGTAATTTCCCTCACGAAGGAGCACCGAACGACGCGAATACCCTTCGGTATTCACGTTCGAAATGTTCTCGCCCGTGACCTGCAACTGGACCTGCGAGGCGAACAGGGCCCACCGGCCCATATCGAGAATGGAATTGGCGCCGAAGGACATTACAGCCTCCCGCTCAACAGACGCGCGTCATTGATGCCCTTGGCGAACCGGCCGGACCGGCCGTATGCCGTGGTGGACTTGGGCTTGATCTGATTGTGCATGAAATTGAGCAGGCCTTTGCTCTGATCGAACAGGGCCATGGCCATCTGCTGATTCTTGGCCGCCTGCACGCCGCACTTCTGCTCCGCCGCGTCGAGACGTCCCAGCAATTCGCGAAGGGAATCGGCCTGCTCGCGCTCCAGGCCGGGGAAGAGATCCCTGACCCGCTTGGCCGACGGCTCAAGCGCGATCACCATGCGGCGAAGAGAGCTGCGTTCGGCCACGATCTGGCGCATGAGTTCCTGAATGGACAACTCCACCTGGGAAACGGACTGGGGCTTGAGCTGGGTGAGGCGGGAAAATTCTTCCTCCAACAGAAGGAGCATGAGCAGCATGGCCTTGTTCTGCCGGACCAAATTTTCCTCTATCAGACGGATCATACTGCTACCTCGACACTCTTAATCTTCTGTATTTTCTAAACAAATCTTAACCTAGTCCCAATTGGCACTCCCAGAACCTCACCCTATTTCTGCAAGTTTCCGGCCAATTCCCGCTTCCCCGTCGGCAGCCTCGGTTTCATAACCGATCCGCCGTCCGCTCACCCTTCCGCCCACAACGTCCGCGTCGGTGCGCCGGGCCTCAAGCCTACGGGCCAACTCCTCCAGACGGGCCTTGACCTCCACATCGCTCAGGACTCGCCCGGCGGGTGCGGACTCTTCCGCTTTTCCCGTGGCGGCGGCTGAAACCGTTCCCTTGGAGTTTACGACCTCCGCGCTGCCGCCCCAATCCTCCAGGGTCATGCCTTTGGCGCGATTCAGGGCGATGGCGCTCCCGGACCGCTCGAGAGGAATGGGCCCGGCCTTGACCGGAGCGACATCCACCCCGCCGGACAAGGTGTCATGGCTGGCCTCCTTGAGCTTGCGGCTGAGCTGATCGAAAATCATGTCCGCCAGCCCGATGCCGCCCGCCTCGGCCATCTTCTCCGAGAAATCCCGGTTGAACATGGACATGTAGGAGTCCTCCTGCTTGGAATGCAGGTATCCTTCCTTGGGCACGGACTGCTTCATCTGCTCCCAGAGCTTGCCGATGAAAACCGCTTCAAAATTCTGGCACGCCTTCTTGAGCTTGGCCGCCTTGTCCGGCTCGCCGCCGGACAAATTCTTCCGAAGCCCCTCCATTTCGGATTTGAACCGGTCCAAGTCCTTGGCGTCGGCCACGCTCGCGGCCAGCCTGGGGTCCATGGTGCTGTCTATCATGCTAGATCACCTCCACTTCGGCATGCAGGGAGCCTGCCGCCTTGAGAGTGCGAATGATTGAAATGAGGTCGCGCGGAGTGGCACCGATGGAATTCAGGCCGTCCACCAGCTCCTGAAGAGTTGCGCCCTCCATGAGCATGAGCTGGTTGTTCTGCTCCAGAACCTGGATGTCGGTCTGCGGAGTGACCACGGTCTCGCCATCGGAAAAAGGACCGGGCTGGCTGACCTGCTCCGTCTCGGAAACCACGATCTGAAGGTTGCCGTGCGCGACGGCCACGCGGCTCAAGCGTACATCCTGCCCCAGGACCACGGTGCCGGTTTTCTCATCCACCACGACCTTGGCCTTGCCGTCGGGAGAAATATCCAGGTTCTCCAGGGAAGCCATAAGCGGGACCATGTTGCCCCGGAACCTGTCCGGCAATTCCAGATCAATGGTCGAAATATCCTTGGCCCGCGCGAACTGGCCGCCCATGCTGGCGTTGATCTTGTTGACCACCTGCATGGTGGTCCCGAAATCGCGCACATCCAGGTTCACGGTCATGTGGTCCTGGTTATTGAACTGGAACGGCACTCCGCGCTCCACCACGGCTCCGTTGGGAATGCGACCCACGGTGGGTATATTCTTCTGCGCGTCAGCCGCCTCGCCGCCCACGGTGAAACCGCCGATGGTCAGAGACCCCTGCCCCACGGCATAGACCCGCCCGTCCAGCCCCTTGAGAGGGGTAACGAGCAGGACCCCGCCGAGCAGGGACTTGGCGTCGCCCAGGGAGGACACCGTGACGTCGAGATTCGAGCCGGGCTTGGCCGAAACGGGCATCTTGGCCGTAACCATGACCGCGGCCACGTTCTTGGGCTTGAGGTCGTCGGGATTGGTCTCCACGCCCATTTTTTCCAGCATGTTGGACATGGATCGCATGGTGAACGTGCTGGAAGTGCCGTCGCCGGTTCCGGCGAGACCGACCACCAGGCCGTAGCCCACCAACTCGTTGGTCCGGACCCCGCTGAAGGATGCTATATCCTTGAGCCGGGCCGCCCGGGCCTCGACCGGGGCGAGCACGGCCGCCAGGTACAGGACGAGCAGGACGAACAAAGCCGCCAGGACAAGCGTCCTGGTCGCTTCGCGGCAGTCCACGGGGTTGGTGCGTTCATTCAGGGTCATGACGTTCACTCCTCAAACCTCTTCAATGCGTTATCCAGCCGTCGGGCTAGAAGGGAAAAATGTTGTCCAGAATACGCGACAGCCAACCGGGACGCTGCTTATCCGCCAGTACGCCCTGCCCGTATATCTCGATCTGGGCCTCGGCCAGGCTGGTGGACGGGACCGTATTTCCCGAAGAGATGTCGCGCTGACGGATCAGGCCGCGCACCACCAGGAACTGGGTCTCGTTGTTGACCCGGATGCGGCGGGCGCCCTCGACCTGTAGGATATTGCCGGGCAGTCTGCGCACGATGCGCGTAGCCACGGTGGCCTCGAACTCGGATTCCTGCTTGGTCTCGCCGTTGCCTTCGAATTCGGAGGACTGGTTGGCCTTGATTCCGACTCCCGCCCTGGCCCCCAGGGTATCGGCCAGGGGGATGCCCCCGATGAGGCCGGTGGAAGGCATGGCCGTGACCGACGTGTTGATGTCGTTGGACTTATCAGCCTTGGTTTCGGACTTGATCTTGGTGGAAGCCGATTCCTCGACCTGAACCAGGACAATGTCGCCCACGCGGCTGGCGCGGTTGTCGTCATACAGGAATTCCGATCTGTTGGAGTCGTACAGCGACCCCGGATTGGAGGCCGGATTCTGCTCCT
Organism: Desulfovibrio sp. Fe33; assembly: GCF_028532725.1. NCBI lineage: Bacteria > Pseudomonadati > Thermodesulfobacteriota > Desulfovibrionia > Desulfovibrionales > Desulfovibrionaceae > Desulfovibrio > Desulfovibrio sp. Fe33. The sequence continues at coordinate 29,388 of NZ_JAQKGU010000007.1, read as the reverse complement.
CGTAGGCGGGCGGCGTGAGCACGGGCATGGGCTCGTCCTGATATTTGGGCGCGCAGCCCGCGGCCAGCAGGATGGAGGCCATTACCATAATGAAATAGCGTCTCATGACGTTGCTCCTTGTCTACCTGACGACCACGGTTTCACTATCGACCACCGTAGCCAGAATGATCTTGTTGCTCTGCGTATTGCGGACCTCAACCTGCTGGCCCGCGCCCGCCTCGCCCATGGCCTCGGCCTTGATGGACAAACGTATGCCCCGGCCGTTGTAGACCAGATTGACCATCTCGCCCCGCTCGATGAGCGGAACCGGCTCCAGGTGGGACCGGGTGAAGACCTGTCCGCGCCCCAGGGTCCGGGCCATGCGCCACGGTCCGCCGGTGCCGTCCCAGACGTCGCGGTTGTAGGCCAGGTTCATGCGGCGGAAGGAAACGTTGTTGGAGGTCACCCGCTCGTTCCGGTTCAAGGGCCGGGCGGCGACGGGAACGGCCTTCCACACGTCGGCGAAGATCACGGCCGACCGGCGGGAAACCACCTTGCCGTCCGGAGTCACTCCGCACAGCATGATGTCGTTGCGGCCGGGTTTGAGATCATCCTTCATGTCGATGACGAGCCGGTCGTAGTCATTCGGGAAAAAAATGTGGTTCGGCATCTGAAGATTGCTGAACTGCACCTCGCCGCCAAGCCCCTTGGCCTTGGGCGTCAAAAAGGCGACGATCCGGGACGACAGTTCCGCGGAATCCACAGCACGGCCGCCGGTCTGCACGGTCAGTTGGCTCGGCAGGGCCAGGTTGCCCGCCTTTTCCCCCATGTAATATTCGAGAATCTGCCTGAGCTTGTCCCTGGGCACGGTGACGACATGGCCGAGTCGGTCCGAGGCCTTCCAGAGTTTGACGGTCGACAGGGTCGGCCACTGGCGTTGCGCCTCGCTGTCCACCGGGTCCGCTATCTCGCCCAAAAGGACATCCGGTCCCTTGACGCAGGCCACGCTTCTGACCAGCCCCTTCCACCGGTCGCCTTCGGCCGATCCGGCCGGAACCGACGCGGCCAGCAGTACGACGGCCAGGCACGCCGCCAGGACATACCGAACTCCCCCGGCGCTACGACTCCGCTTCTTCCACATAAATACGAACCTGCCTTGCGGCGCGATCTCCCCGATCGGCCGCTATCGCTTAATGTTGATGGCCGTCTGCAACATGCCGTCAGAGGTGGTGATGGCCTTGGAGTTGATTTCAAAGGCGCGCTGTCCCACGATCAGGCCGACCATCTCGTCCACCATCTCCACGTTGGACCCTTCCAAAAAGCCTTGGGCGATGGTCCCAAAGTTTTCGTCGCCCGGAGTCCCGGCCACAGCCGCGCCCGAGGCTTCACTCTCGCGGTAGAAATTCCGTCCAGTGGCGATGAGTCCGGCCGGGTTCTGGAAGCGGTAGACGTCGATATCCGCCTGGGCCAGCACGCTGCCGTCCTTGTCCAGGGCCGATATGGTGCCGGTCTCGGAAATGGACACGCTGGCGGTTTCGGGCGGCACGGTGAATTCCGGTTGCAGGGCATGGCCTCCCGCTGTGACAAGGCGGCCTTCATCGTCCAGCTCGAAGGAGCCGTCGCGGGTGTAGACTTCCTCGCCGTTCATCATGACCTGGAAAAAACCCTCGCCTTCGATGGCCATGTCCAGGGGGTTGCCGGTGTTCTGGAAATCGCCCTGGGTGAAGAATTTGTGCACGGACACGGGGCGCACGCCCATGCCGATCTGCATCCCCACCGGAGTCCGCGTGCCGTCGGCATTCTGGCTGCCCGCGATCTGCAACGTCTGGTACATGAGGTCTTCGAACTCCGCACGGCTCTTCTTGAAGCCCGTGGTGGAGACGTTGGCCAGGTTGTTCGAAAGAGTGTCGATCTGCGTCTGCATGGCGATCATGCCTGTCGCAGAGGTCCACAGGGAACGCATCATGGTGCAATCCTCCTAGCTAGACGGTGGGACGGCCCACCTGGGTGATCAGTTTGGTGTCCAGCTCGCTGTCGGCCTGGATCATCTTCGTGTACATGGTGAAAGCCCGCTGCGTTTCGATCATGGAGACCATCTCGGTAACGACCTCAACATTGGACTTCTCTATGAATCCCTGAGCCATGGCGAGCTCCTCGGGCGGAATCTGCCCCGCGCCGCCGGGATCCGTGAAATAGTTGGACCCCGCCCGCTCAAGTGCTGTAGGGTCTTCGAAATCGACGAGATCGAAAGAGCCGGCGGGCTGGCCGTTGACGAGCACGTTGCCGTTGCCGTCCGCCTCGATGCGTCCCCCCTGGGGAATAATCAACGGACCGCCGCCGACCAGGACGGGATCGCCGTCCACAGTGCGAAGCATCCCGTTGGAATCGGTCACGAAATTTCCGGCTCTGGTGTAGAGCATCCCTTCGTCGCCCTGAACGGAAAAGAACCCCGGACCGGACAGCGCGAAGTCAAGCTGGTTGCCGGTGCGCTCAAGGCTGCCCTGCTGAAAATCGGGCTGCTGGGCCGACAGGCGGGCCTTGGCCATGATGTGTCCTTCGGGGAACATGTCCTTCCCCCGGATGGAGGTCTTCGAATCCACGAGATAGTCATGGGCGAAACGGACAAAGGTGTCATGGAAGGCCAACTTGTCCTTCTTGAAAGCAGAGGTGTTCACGTTCGCCAAATTATTGGCGATGGACGACATCCTCAATTCATTGGATAAAGCCCCGAAAATGGCGCTTTGGGTACTGTCCCGCATGGGCGTTCCTCCTGTTCGGCGGAAGTTTTGCACTATGTATGCCAATGCCGGAGGGGGACGTTTTTTTCCGGCCCGGCGAGATTCTGCATCAAGATTGTTGACAACCCCTGTGCATATGTATAAATAGCTTCGTTTCCGAGCGGGTGTAGCTCAGTTGGTAGAGTACAAGCTTCCCAAGCTTGGTGTCGCGGGTTCGACCCCCGTCACCCGCTCCAAAGCCTTTCGCAGAGTTCAATAAAAGGACCCTGCGGGGTTCGCGTAGGTGAGCTCGGGCTCACCTTTTTTTTATTTGCCGGACTGGAACGCCGGTTCGGCGGGAGAATTGAAACGATGCGCCAGACTTTTGAGGAAATGTTGTCGGAGATGATCCGGCCCGAGGTTGAGAACCTCGGCTACGTCTTCTGGGGCCTGACCTCCCCTTCTTCAGGCAAGAAGCGCGTCGTCCGCATATACATCGACGCTCCGGGCGGCGTGAACATCGACCAGTGCGCCGAAGTCAGCCGTCAGGTGGGACTCATGCTTGAGGTCGAAGACGTCATCCCCGGCGCCTTCGTTCTTGAAGTCTCCTCCCCCGGGCTGGAGCGTCCCTTCTTCAATCCGGATCAGCTGACCGGCTACGAAGGCCGCAATGTCGACATTCTGCTCCATGAGCCGATGGACGGCCGCCGCAAGTACAAGGGCGAGCTGACCGGGGTCGAAGGCGAAACCGTCACCGTCAAGGTCGACGACGAAACCGTCGGCTTCGATTGGACCGCCATCAAAAAAATCACCTTGGTCCACGAATTTTAGTTGATATCACTGCCGGGGGGAGAGGCCCAACCGGCACAAGCGGAGGTTTATCATGTCGGAGCTGAAAAGAGCCATCGACCAGATCAGCAAGGACAGGGGCATCGACCGCGACCTGTTGATCGACACCCTTGAGGAGGCAGTCCGATCCGCCGTGGCCCGCAAATACGGCGAGACCATGGACATCGAAGTGGCCTTCAACGAAGAAATCGGCGAGATCGAGGTCTTCGAATTCAAGGTTGTCGTGGACGAGGTGCATGACCCCGTCAGCGAAATTTCTCTCGAAGACGCCGTGGCCCACGATCCCAACGCCCAGTTGGACGACGAAATGGGCTTCCCGCTCAAGATCGAGGAACTCGGCCGCATTGCCGCCCAGAGCGCCAAGCAGGTCATCATCCAGCGGATGCGCGACGCCGAGCAGGAAATCATTTACGAAGAATACAAGGACCGCGTGTCCGAAATCGCGAGCGGCATCATTCAGCGCCGCGACCGCACCGGCTGGATCATCAACCTCGGCAGGACCGAGGCCCTGCTGCCCAAGGACGAGCAGATCCCCAGGGAGCGCTACAAGCGCGGCGACCGGGTGCAGGCATATATCGTTGATGTATTGAAGGAGTCGCGCGGCCCGCAGGTCGTCGTCTCCCGCTCGCATCCCGACTACATGGTCGAGCTCTTCAAGCGTGAAGTGCCCGAAGTGGCCGACGGCACGGTCAAGATCATGGGCGTCGCCCGCGACGCGGGCCTGCGCGCCAAGGTCGCCGTCATGTCCCGCGATCGTGATGTGGACCCGGTCGGCGCCTGCGTCGGCATCCGCGGCTCCCGCATCCAGAACGTGGTGCAGGAACTCAAGGGTGAACGCATCGACATCGTGGTCTGGTCTCCGGACATCGCCATGTACGCCCAGCACGCCCTCTCCCCCGCCGTGATCTCCCGGATTACCGTGGACGAGGAGGAGGAAGCATTGGAAGTGGTCTGCCCCGACGATCAGCTCACCCTGGCCATCGGCCGCAAGGGACAGAACGTCAAGCTGGCCGCCAAGCTCCTTGGCTGGAAAATAGACATTTTCACCGAATCCCGGTACGGCGAGCTCAATGCCGCACGCAAGGGCATGGACCAGATCGCCAGCGTGGCCGAAGTTCCCATGGAGAACTTCTTCGCCGCGGGCTTCGAATCCATCGACTCCATCGTGCGGGCCAACGACGAAGAACTCCTGGCCATCAAGGGCATGACCGAAGGCAAGATTGCGGATATCCGCCTGGCCATCAACATGCTTGCGCCGGATTTGGAGATCGAGCAGAACGCCCCCCGGAGCGACGAGGCCCCTGCCGCGGAGATGTCCGAGGCTGAAGAGACCGTCGAAGCGGAAGAGGACGGCGATGACGCCGAAGAGGAAACCGGGACTCCCGCCGACGGCGAGGAGAACAAGTAAACTCCGGACGGAAGCGACGCATGAGCGAACAAGGGCGTGAACCTGAACGCATGTGCGTCGTTTGCCGCGAACGGTTCCCAAAACGGGAGCTTTTGCGGTTCGTGCGCCCTGGAGAAACGGACGGACCTGACGCGGGTCCGGTTCCGGACCCGGCCATGATCTGGCCGGGGCGTGGATATTACGTATGCGGCCAGGCCCGATGCAGGGAACGATTCCCGAAGATCATGGCGGGCCTGATGAAGAAACGTGCGAGGTGATTAGATGACGGCAAAGGTTCGGGTAGAAGACTTGGCTGCTGAGCTCAATCTCAGCAACAAGGAGATCATTCAGCAGCTTCGTGAGATCGGCGTCCAGGCGAAAAGCCAGAAGACTGTCGTGGAAGACGAAGATGTGGACCGCCTCAAGGCGGAATTGAAGAAAGGCGGCACCGGTAGAAAAGAGGTGCGCCGAGTGGGCGAATCCGGCGTCATCATCCGACGCAGGCGCAAGAAATCCAAATCCGCCAGGGAAGAAGCCGCGCACGTGGCCGAGGAGTCGGTCGACGAAAGCGAAGACTCCGCCCAGGAGACCGGCGCGCCCGAATCCGTTGAGGCCGCGCCCGTCAAGAAGGAAACCGTGAAGGCTCCCGAGAAGGAAGCCGAAAAGACCGTCGAGGAGTCTGCTCCCAAGGCGGCCCCGCGTAAATCGGTTCCCCAGGTCAAAATCATCAAGCCTGCCGTCGAAGAGCCGAAACAGGCCCCCGAGAAGGAAGCAGCCGAGGTCGTGCAGGCCCCGGCCGCTAAAGCCGTGGCAGCAGAGGCCGCTCCCGAACCCGCCCCTGCCGAAGCCAAGCCCGAACCTGAAGTCAAGCCTGAAACCGCACCCGTACTCGAAGCCGTTTCCGAATCCGCGCCCGAGGCGAAAATCGTTTCCGAACCCGCTGTTCCCGAGGAAAAGACCGAGGTAAAGGCGGAAGCCGCACCTGCCGCCGCTCCCGAACGGGAAGAGAAGGCGGAAAAGACCGAGCCCAGGAAGAAGAAAAAGAAGAGGAAGGAGCCCGAGGCCCCCAAGGTCCGGATTATTTCCATGCCCACCGAGGCCGAAGTTCAGGCCCGCGAGGCAGCCAAAGAGGCCCAGTCCGAACGGCGTCCCGCCGATCGCGGCTCCGATCGCGGTTCCGAACGCGGCGCAGGCCGTCCCGCCGGCCGTCCCGGTGCGAGGCCCGCTCGTCCCGGTGCGCGTCCCGCGCAGAATGGCACCGATCCCGTTCCGGATCCCAGCATGGCCGACGGACGCAGCAAGAAGAAAAAAGGCAAGAAGGACCGCCGTGTGGTGGAATTCGCCAACGACGGCGGACAGGATCACACCAACAAGCTTTACAGCGACAATTTCCCCCAGGGACGCAAGGGTCGCAGAAAGAAGGGCCGCCGCGGACAGCAGCCCCTCATGCATCACGATCAGTCCCAGGCGCAACCGATGAAGGCAGCCAAACGCAAGATCAAGTTCGACGAGGCCATCCGTCTTGCCGACATGGCCCACCAGATGGGCATCAAGGCCCAGGACCTGATAAAGGCCCTCTTCGGTCTCGGCGTCATGGCCACCATCAACCAGTCTCTGGATTTGGACACCGCTTCCCTGCTGGCCGGCGAGTTCGGCTATGAAGTGGAGAACGTGTCCTTTGACGAGCAGGAATTCCTCATCCCCACCGAGGGCGACAAGGACGAGGATCTCAAGCCGCGTCCGCCGGTCGTGACCATCATGGGCCACGTCGACCACGGCAAGACCTCCCTGCTCGACGCCATCCGCATGTCCAACGTCACCGACGGCGAAGCGGGCGGCATCACCCAGCACATCGGTGCGTACCACGTCCAGACTAACCGCGGCGAGATCGTCTTCCTCGACACCCCCGGTCACGAGGCGTTTACCACCATGCGTATGCGCGGCGCCCAGGTGACCGACATCGTCATCCTGGTTGTCGCCGCCGACGACGGCGTCATGGACCAGACCCGCGAGGCCATTTCCCACTCCAGAGCGGCCGGCGTACCCATCGTGGTGGCCGTGAACAAGATGGACAAGGAAGGAGCCAACCCGGACAACGTCAAACGCGAATTGGCCGAACTTGGCCTTTCTCCCGAGGAATGGGGCGGCGACACCATCTTCGCCCATGTTTCCGCCAAGAAAAAGGAAGGCATCGACGAACTGCTCGAAATGGTCCTGCTCCAGGCCGAGGTCATGGAGCTTAAGGCCAACCCGGACAAGCACGCCCGCGGACACATCGTCGAGGCGCGCCTGGACAAGGGCCGCGGTCCTGTGGGCACCATGCTCATCAGCGAAGGCACCATCAACCAGGGCGACAGCTTCGTGTCCGGTATCCATTTCGGCAAAGTCCGGGCCATGTTCAATGACCAGGGCAAGAAGATCAAATCCGCAGGACCGGCAATGCCCGTGGAAATCCAAGGCTTTGACGGTCTGCCCGAGGCCGGTGACGAGCTGTTCGTGGTGGACGACGAAAAGGTCGCCCGCCGCATCGCTCAGAGCCGCGCCATGAAACAGCGCGAGAAGATTCTGTCCGCCAAGACCAAGGTCACTCTGGAATCCTTCCTGGCGTCCAAGCCCAACGACGAGGCCCAGACCCTGAACCTGGTGCTCAAGGCCGACGTGCAGGGCTCTCTGGAGGCCGTGACCGAGGCCCTGAACAAACTGTCCACGGACGAGGTCAAGATCAGCGTCGTCCATGGCGGCGCAGGCGCCATCACCGAGTCCGACATTCTGCTTGCGGGTGCGTCCGAAGCCATCATCATCGGCTTCAACGTCCGCCCGAACCTCAAGGTCAAGCAGATCGCCGAGCAGGAAGGCGTGGAAATCCGCTTCTACGACATCATCTACAAGCTGGTGCAGGAAGTGAAGGACGCCATGAGCGGAATGCTCGCCCCGGACATCGAAGAGGTGTACCTGGGACAGGCCGAAGTGCGGGCCACCTTCAGCGTGCCCAAGGTCGGCATGATCGCGGGCTGCATGGTCGCCGACGGCAAGATCACTCGCGGCTGCAAGGCCCGACTGTTGCGCGACGGCGTGGTCATCTACACCGGCCAGGTTGCATCCCTGCGCCGTGAAAAGGACGATGTGCGCGAAGTGGCTAAGGGCTACGAATGCGGCATCGGTCTGGAAAAGTTCAACGACGTGAAGGTCGGCGACACCATTGAAGCCTTCGATACGAAGGAAGTCGCCCGTACCATCGACTAGCATAGAGAACCCAATGACGCGGGCGGCTCATTGGCAAATGGGCCGCCCGCATTCTTTTTTCAACAGGAACCGGCATGATTATCGGCGTCCTCTCTCTCGAATTCAGGCTGCACGGCAACCGATCCCTCAAGGACAAACGCAAGGTTTCCCTGAGCCTGAAACAAAAGCTGCGGAACAAGTTCAACGTTTCCGTTGCCGAGATCGACGCACTCGACGTACATGACAAGCTGGTTCTGGGCGTGGTCACCACAGCCAACGCCACGGAGCGGGTGGAAAGCACCCTGTCCAAGGCCCTGGCCATGGTGGAGGCGATCTCCCCCGTGGAACTGACACGCTGCAACACGGAAATCTTTTCGGATACCGAATAGAGGACATGGCAATGAAAGCATCCGGTTCGAGACGAGCCGTGCGCATGGGCGATCAAATCATGCGCGAAATCGGCACCCTTCTCGTGGAGGAGGCGGCGGACCCGCGCCTGCAGTTCGTCACCCTGTCCGGCGTACGCATGAACTCCAACCTGCGCATCGCCGAAATATTCTACACCGTTTCGGGCGACGACGAGCACCGCCGGGAAGTCCAGGCAGGTCTGGAAAAGGCCACCGGCTTTCTCCGTTCCAGGCTCGGACGCATCCTTAAACTGCAATACACCCCGGAACTTCGCTTCCAGTTCGATGAATTCCTTGAGGACGTGGTCTATGGAAAGTCCCATCCGAAGGATTAGCGAGATAATCAAAGGCCACGACGAGTTTCTGGTCGCCTCGCACTATAGCCCCGATGGCGACGCCATCGGCTCGATCTGCGCCCTGGGGCACCTCCTCGCCTCCCTGGGCAAGCGGGTCGGACTCTACAATCCGTCCGGCCTGCCTTCGCGCTACGCCTTTGTAGACGCCCCGACGCCCATCGAACGCGAACTGCCCGACACCCTGCCCGCCTGGACCTTCGTCCTGGACTGCGGCAGCCGTGAGCGCATGGGGGAAGCCCTGACCGCCCGTTCGGACGAAACCGATTTTATCAACATCGACCACCACCTGGGCAACGACGAGTTCGGCGCAGCCAACTGGGTGGACGCCACCCAGCCTTCCGTGGGCAACATGATCGCCCTGCTCGCGGAGGCTCTTGATGTGCCGCTCACCGGCCCTCTGGCCGAATGCGTGTACCTAGCGGTGGCCACGGACACCGGTTTCTTCACCTACGGCAACACCACCCCCGAATCGCTGGAACTGGCCGCGCAAATGCTCCGCTCCGGGCTCGACATCGCCCTGATGAACGAGCGCATCACCAAGCAATGGTCCGAGAACCGCATGAAACTGTGGACCGAGGCCATGAGCGCAATGGAACTCTTCCGGGACAAGCAGATCTGCGCGACCGTCATCACGAAGAATATGTTCGAGCGCACGGGGACCACCAACGCGGACACCGAGAATCTGATCAACTTCCTGCGCCGTCTCAAGACCGTGCGCGTGGCCGCCATCCTGCGCGAGGAAGGGCCGGACCTTTACAAGTTCAGCCTTCGCTCCTACGGTGACGACAACGTCCAGCAGGTGGCCGCCCGGTTCGGCGGCGGCGGACACAAGAACGCGGCGGGCGGCTCCATCCAGGCCCCCCTGGCCGAAGCCCGGGAACGGCTCGTCCAGGCCGTGGCCGAACAACTGGAGCTTGCATAGATGGGACGCCGATCCAAGAAACGCAGCCCGTTCCAGCTTGACGGCCTGCTCATCCTGAACAAGCCGTCCGGCCCCACTTCGGCCGACTGCCTGAACGACATCAAACACCGCCTGAAACAGTTCAAGATAGGCCACGGCGGCACCCTTGACCCCCTGGCCGAGGGAGTGCTCCTGGTCCTCCTCGGGCAGGCGACCAAACTTGCTCCGTACCTGTCCGGCGGGACCAAAACCTATTCCGGAACGTTTCGACTCGGAATAACTACTGATACGCTTGATATCCAAGGCGAAATACTCAAAGAAAGCCCAGTCGAAGCCGCTCCGGCAGATGTCGAACGTGAAATTTTGTATTGGAAAGAGTTGACAGAGCAGGAGGTTCCTGCCTATTCGGCTGCCAAACACGAGGGGAAGCCGTTGTACGCCCTGGCCCGCGAAGGCCTGGAAACACCGGTCAAGACGAAGCCCATCGTGATTTCTCATGTGGAAGCGCTGGACGTGAATCCGCCCGAAGCGGCATTCAGGGTCAGCTGTTCCGCGGGCACCTACATACGATCCCTGGTCCACAGCTTGGGGACACGAATGGGGTGCGGCGCGGCGCTGACCAGCCTGGTCAGGGAAGCCAGCGAGCCTTTCAGGCTCGATCAGGCCTTTGACCTGGAGGACGTCCTGGAACATCCGGAACTTTTTCCGGAACGGGTGATTCCGCTGGCGGACACCCTGCCCCACTGGCCGAGGTATCGGTTGACCGAACCGCTGGCCGGACTCGTCATGAACGGGTCCTGGCTGCCGGTGGCCGACCAACCCGGCGCCATGTTGGCGGGCGTACTCGGCGATCAAGCCATGCTGCTTGGTCCCGACGGATCCCCCCTGGCATTGGTGGAGGCAAAACTCCAGGACGACAAGCCCAGATGGGCCATTCTCCGGGGACTCTGGACCCAGGACTGATTCGCAACGGGACCTCTGCGTCCGGCACAACGTTAAAAGCAACATCCAACTTAGGAGGATATCGCTGTGGTGATGACTGCTGAAGAAAAACAGAAGATTATTGACGAGTACAAGACCTGCGAAGGCGACACCGGGTCCCCGGAAGTCCAGGTCGCGCTGCTGACCGCGCGCATCAGCTACCTGGCCGACCACTTCAAGACCCACACCAAGGATCACCACTCCCGCACCGGCCTGCTGAAGCTCGTCGGACAGCGCAGGAAGCTGCTCAAGTACTTGCAGAACAAGGACATTCAGCGCTACCGCGACCTCATCGGCCGCCTCGGTCTGCGCAAGTAGTTCTTTGAAGAATTGATGTTCGGGGGAGGGTAACACCTCCCCCGCTCGTACGTCACTTTCTGCGTCGGAGCCGTCTTTCCACGGCACCGCAAGAATCCCCACACACAGATTAGTTGGCTGCGGAAGGCGTTTTTGGGAACCCGAGGTTCCCATGGCCCAAAAGCTCCTCCCCAAGCCGGCTAACCCCACACGAGGGATTATCGCAGAAAGTGATCCACCTTTATTGCCTTAGATTCATAAGGCAGGAGAATCTCCATGACGATGATTCCTTTCGACTCGACCAGCGTTACCGCAACGGTCGGCGATCTCGACATCACCATTGAAACCGGGAAATATGCTCGCCAGGCCTCCGGCGCGGTGACCATTTCTTCCGGTAACACCACTGTTCTGGTCACTGCCGTGACCCAGCCCCTGGCCGAAGACCGGGGCTTCTTCCCCCTGACCTGCAACTATCAGGAAATGGCCTACGCCGCAGGCCGCGTGCCGGGCAACTACTTCCGCCGCGAAGGCCGTCCCTCCGAGCATGAGACCCTGGTCTCCCGGCTCATCGACCGCCCCATCCGTCCCCTGTTCGCCAAGGGCTTCTCGGACGAAGTGCAGATTATCGCCACCGTCCTGTCCGCCGACAAGCACGTCAATCCGGACGTCCTGGCCCTGACCGGCGCTTCCGCCGCCTGCCATATTTCCAAGATGCCTTTCAACGGCCCGATCGTCGGCGCCCGCGTCGGCTACGTGGACGGCGAATTCGTCCTCTACCCGACCTACAAGGGTATTGAGGAGCGTTCCTCCCTGAACCTGATCTTCGCCGCAACCCGCGAGGCCATGGTCATGGTTGAAGGCGGCGGCAATTTCGTCTCCGAAGACATGGTGGCCGACGCCCTGGCTTGGGGTCACGAGCAGGTCCGCCCGCTCTTCGACATCCAGGACGAGCTCCGCGACAAGGTCGGCGTGCCCAAGATCGAAGTGACCGCCCCCGAACGCGACGAGGAAGTGGCCGAGTTCCTCGGCGAGATCATCACCGATGACCTCAAGAAGGCCCTGACCACCCCCGAAAAGATGGTCCGCTACGCCGCCAAGGACGCCGCCAAGAAGAAGGCCAAGGAGGCCGTTGCCGAAAAGTTCCCCGAGGAGCCCGCCAAGCTGGCCGAAGTGGAGAACATCGTCGGTGACATGACCAAGAAGATCGTCCGCGAACGCATCGTCAAGGAAGGCCTGCGCATCGACGGCCGCGACACCACCACTGTCCGTCCGCTGTCCATCGAAGTGGGCGTCCTCCAGCAGACCCACGGCTCGGTCCTGTTCCGCCGCGGCGAGACCTGCTCCCTGGCCGTCGCCACCCTGGGTTCCACCCGTGACGAGCAGCGCTACGACTCCCTGCTCGGCGATGCCACCAAACGGTTCATGCTGCATTACAATTTCCCGCCCTACTGCGTCGGTGAAGCCCGCATGTTGCGCGGCACCTCCCGCCGCGAAGTGGGCCACGGAGCCCTGGCCGAACGCGCGCTGACTCCGGTGCTGCCCAGCACCGAGGAATTCCCGTTCACCATCCGCGTGGTCTCCGAGATCATGGAGTCCAACGGCTCCTCCTCCATGGCTTCCGTGTGCGGCGCAACCCTGTCCCTCATGGATGCGGGCGTGCCCATTTCCGATCCCGTGGCCGGTATCGCCATGGGCTTGTGCAAGGAAGGCGACCAGTACTTCGTCCTGACCGACATCCTCGGCGACGAGGACGCCCTGGGCGACATGGACTTCAAGGTCGCAGGCACCCGTGACGGCATCACCGCCATCCAGATGGACATCAAGATCGGCGGCATCCCGCAGGAAGTCCTTAAGAAGGCCCTGTACCAGGCCAAGGAAGCCCGCACCCACATCCTCGACCACATGGCCGAGGTTCTGGAAAAGCCGCGCACCGAGCTGTCCGCCCTGGCCCCGCAGATGGACGTGGTCTACATCGATCCTGAAAAGATCCGTTCCGTCATCGGACCCGGCGGCAAGAACATCAAGGCCATCACCGCCGAGACCGAAGCCGACATCGACATCGAGGATTCCGGCAAGATCTCCATCTTCGCCCCGACCATGGCTTCCATGGAAAAGGCCAAGGAAATGGTGCTCTACTACGACCAGAAGCCCGAACCCGGCAAGAACTACAAGGGCGTCGTGCGCAAGATCCTCGAGGTCGGCGCGCTCGTCGAGATTCTGCCCGGCCAGGAAGGAATGCTGCACATCTCCCAGCTCGACTTCGACCGTGTGGAACGTGTGGAAGACATTGTTCAGCTCGGCCAGGAAGTCATGGTCAAGTGCATCGCCCTGGAGCCCGGCGGACGCATTCGCCTGTCCCGCAAGGCATGGCTCATGGAAGAGGCCGGACAGGAAGTCAACCTGGACGACTTCAAGCGCCCCGCCCCGCGCGCCGGCGACAAGGGCGGCCGCAGCGACCGTGGTGACCGCAGAGATCGCGGAGATCGCGGTGACCGCGGCGGACGCCGCCGTTAGGCTCGGCCGTCAACAATGATAGAACGCCCTGTCCGGATTCGTCCGGACAGGGCTTTTCTTTTCCGATTGCGGAAAACCGCAAGACGCTTTCCAGGCTTCCCACCGCGCTACAGAGGGTTGAGACTGTCTGGTCCTGGTGGTATTCTTGAAAAAAAGCAAGGAAGAACAATGAGCGAGATAATCATATACGGCAAGTCCACCTGCCCGCACACCAAGCGGGCGCTCGCCGCGCACCCCCAGGCGCGATTCGTGGATATTCTTGCATCCGAAGCCAACCTGGAAGAAATGCTCAAACTCTCAGGCGGTCTGCGCCGCATTCCCGTCATCGTCCGCGACGGGGAAGCCTCCGTCGGCTTCAAACGGGGTTCCTGACACGTCTGATCCCCGGCAGGTCGCCGGGCTCTACCCCGCCCCATTTAACACAAAAACTGCGCCCGAACCGGGAGATTGCTCTCCCGTTCCGCACGCAGCCTACCCCATACGACACTCCCTCCGGCAGATATCCGGGTTCACCGCATGAACCCCGGACGGGCGGCCATCATGCGGCTTGCGGTCAACTGACCAGCACCCCCGCATAGCCCACGACCTGCTCGAAGTCGCCGGACACCTCGCCCGAGGTGGCGTACGCCTCCAGATCGGCATGGGTCGCGCCCAGTTCGAGCGCAGCATACAAGCCCACGGTCATGGGCAGCACTCCGCACATGGAAATATGCCGTGAGCGCACGGTATCGTAGAGCACGGCGGGATCAAGGGTCATCACCGGTTCCAGCGCCATGCCGTCCATCTTGTGGGCATTCTCGTGGGAAATGTAATGACTCATATCGGAACTGACCACGATGGACACGGGGGTCGGGAAGGCGGCAAGGGCCCGGCCGATGGCGCGCCCCACCCGCTCCAGAGAATCCAGGGCGGGCGCGGAGATGCAGATGGGCACGATGGCCGCGTCCGGATTGAGGCGGTAGAGGAACGGCAGAATCACTTCCAGGGAATGCTCCCCGATGTGCGCCGAGGTGTCCGGCCGGATGTCCTTGTCGGCATCGACCAACGCCCCGGCAAGGGCCGTATCCACGGGAAGAAATCCGCCGGGGAACGCCCAACCGCCGTCAGGCCACAGGGCGAAACGCTCACCCCGCCCCGTATGATTCGGACCAAGCAACAGAACTGTGGGCGCGAGATTGGCCGAGCCCAGTGTCTTGCCGCAGACCGCGCCCGAATAGACATATCCGGCATGAGGCACCATGGCGAGCAAGGTGCGCTCCTGCCGTTTGCCCTCGGCCAATCCGAGATACTCGTCAACCGTGGCGTACAGCTCTTCAGGCCGCGCTTCGTAAAACCGTCCGGCAACAATGGGATGTCTGTCCATGCTCCACCTCAACAAACAGTTGTTTCACCACTCACGCGTGTTGCATAGCACAGATCAGGCTCCAACCATACCCGAACGGCAAAAAAACCGACCGAAACAAGAAAAAAGGAAGAAGAACGGCGTCGCGGGCTACCCCGGATTGGGAGCGTACTGGCTGGCCTGCCGTTCGAGATTGTGGGTGTCGAGAGCGGCCTTGGCGAGTTGGGCCTGAAGAGAATCGGGCTTCTTCTCTATGATATCCTGAAGCAACTGCTTCCATTCGTCGATAGCACCGGCCTTGCGGTAGATGCGGGCCAACTTGAACCGGGTGGAGGCCCACTCGGGATTGTCCACAGAGATGTACTTGTCATACTCCCTGGCCCACTTGAGGGCCTCTTCGTACCGTCCGGACCGCTCGGTGGCGTAAATGGACATGAGCACCGCATCCTTGACCTTCTCGGGGTCGCCATCGCTCTGCAACAGCAGAGCCAGGGCCTCCTGGGAATAGACGAAGACCCTGCGCAAATCCTGCCGCTCCATGGCGTCCTTGGCCATGTAGTACATGGCGTAGGCGCGGAAGGCCGGGTCCACGGCGGCGTCCTTGGCCAGCTCGGCCCACAGGGTCACGGCGCGCTTGCCGTCACCGAGATTCTGGAGGGACATGGCCCGCGCGTATTCAAGCTGGCGCTGCTGTTCGGGCTTGAGCTTCCAGTGCTTGGAAGCCATGGACACGAGGTCCGAAATATCCTGCCAGGCGAGCTGATCGAGGTAAATGTTCACGGCCAGACCGAGAGCCTGATCGGAAACGCCCTCAAGCTGCTTCTCCACGAGATACGGCTTGAGCAGCTCAAGCGCCTTCTCAGGCTGGCCGACCTTCCAATAACTGGTGGCGATGGCGAGCTTGGTGTTTTCGTCGACCTTGGAATCCTTCTTGCCGATGAAATCGTAAGTTTCCCAGTAGCGAACGATACGGCCGTAACGTTCCTCGGCGAGCATTCCGGGCACTGCGAGGACGAAGACCGAGTCGCCCAGAATCCTGGCCTTGTCCACCAGCGGACTGTCTGGATACTTCTCGACGAGATCCTGGGCCGCCGACAGAGCTTCCGGATAGTTCTTGTTGAAGGCATACCACATGGCCAGCTTGAGCTGAGCTATGGGCGCAAGCGGACTTGCCGGGTGTTGGCTGACGATCTCGGAGTAGACCCGCTTCGGATTGAGATTGTAGGGCCGGTTGAAGACATCCACCATCTCATGCATGGCCGGATCGTCATAAATGCCCTCCTCGGCAAGCCGCATCTTGGAAATGAGGCCGCCCTCCTTGTCCGGGTAATCCTTGACCGCTTTTTCGTACACCTGCTTGGCCGCGTCCTTGTCGTTCATGCGCAGGTAAATGTCTCCGATGCGGGCCAGGACAACGTCAGCGCCGTCGGCGTCGGGATTGAGGTTGTAGAAGGTGAAATAGTGATTCTTGGCCTGCTCCCACTTCTTGAGCTGCGTCTCCACGCCGCCCGCCAGCCGCAGGAAGTCCATGTTCTCCATGTAATAGTCGGGCCAACGCTTGTCGATGTAGTCCACGATCTGGAAAGCCTGGTCCAGGTAGCCCGTCCGGCTCAGGGAATCGGCCAGATAATAGGCGGCCTGCTTGGCGAGCTGGTGCTCGGGATAGGTCTGGATGAGATGCTGGAACTGATCGGCGGCCTTTTGGTAATCGCCCTTTCGGTACCAGTACTCGCCCCAGTAGTAGCTGATGGACGGAATGTTGTCGTTGTCCGGATATTTGTCCTCAAGAATCTTGAAATAGGCGCGGGCCTCGGGGAAGTTGCCCACCTGCAAATTGAGCAGGCCGAGGTTCAGCAGAGCGCGCGGCACACGGTCGGAACGCAGGTTCGCGTTCATGGCCTCAATGTAGGCCTGGGCCACCTCGTCGAACTTGTTCGCCAGATCGCCCGAGTTGATCTGTTTCTTGATGTCGGCGACGGCGTAAAGGCTTTCGTCGCGCACGTCTTCGGGCAGCTTGGCCTGTTTGAGGATGTCCTCGTAAAGCGGCAGGGCCTCACTCAGCCCACCGTTGAACATCAGGGACTGGGCCTCATAGAGCTGATCGCGAATGGCCTGGATGCGGGCCTTTTCCTGCTCCTCGGGCGACGGTTCATTCTGCGGCTCTCCCTCGGCTCCAACGGGCTTCACGCCTTCGGCCGAGGCATCCGTTCCAGGACCGCCGGGCTCCGCCGGTTGGACAGGCTCCACGGCAACCGGAGCCGCTTCGGGGACCGGAGTCGTCCGCGTCTCGGACGTTTTCTCCGCCACGGGAGCAGTCGGAGGCGGAGCGACCGCGCCCCGTGTTCCGTCCTGATCGGCCTCTGCGGCGGGGGGCTGGCTCACGCTGCCGACCACCTCGTTGGCGGCCGGGGCATCCTGCGCGGAAGGAACCGGCGCGGACGGGGCTTCAACCGCCGATTCGGCAGGGGCGGAAACCGGAAAACGCTTTTCAGCGTCACCGGCCAACTCCGCGAATTTCACTTCCTCCGCGGACTTGTTCACGGCCTTGAAGCGCAACTCGCTGGCCGCCGGATAATCGCCCGTCACGGTCTCCCCCGTTGCGGCGGAAGCCGGGGCCTCCGGGGCCTGGACCTCATTCCGCACGGAATAGGGAACGGCGAAGAACGGTTTGCGCTCGGGGGCGGAATCCTCGGGAGGCAGGTCGGCCTCGGCTTTGTCAGGGACAGGCTGATCGGGCCGAACCGCCGACAGGGTCTCGGCCACCTCGGCCGCCGAAGGAGCCTTGGGCTCGACCGGCGCCGCAGGTGTGGGCTGCGCAGCCTGAGCGGGCCGGACGGGCTGCCGGGCCGGGGCCGGAGGCGTATCGGGCGATCGCCAACGCGCACCGATCGGATCGGAATAAAGCTGAAGAACGAACTCGGACGTTCCTTGACCGGGAACGCGAATATACCCGAAGGCGTCGGTGGTAAGGGCAATTTCCACCCCATTGTCAGAGGTGGCGACGGATTTGACCAGCCCGCCCGCAATATCACCGACATCAGGCCGGTTCTCACGGCCCCAAATACCTTCCGGCAACAGCACTTGCAATGCCGTCTTGCCGGTCCTCGCCACGGACAATTTCGGCAACACATCGGAATCAAAAGAAAAAGTCAGCTTATCCGTATTGCCCTGAGAAGAAAAGACCACCCTCAAGGCTTGGGCGGGATCGGCCAAGATCAACCCCAAGACAAGGGCGGCCGTCAGGGGCCAGGCTATTCTTTTGACACTTTCGACTGTCACGGCAAGCAGTTATGCAATTGTCGTGCTACCCGCAAAACGGGCAACTCTTGCACTACTCCGCAGGTTACAGCAAATCCCTCTTTTTCAGCTTCTCGATGAGGGTGGTTCTCTTTATGCCGACCAGTTCCGCAGCCTTGTTCTTGACCCCGTCGGCCTGCTCCAGAGCCTCCGCCAGAAGACGGCCCTCGATGGCCTCCAGAAAATCCTTGAGCTTGAGGTCCTTGTCCCGCATGTCCTTGAGGGAGGGCCAGGCGAATCCGACAGGGCGAAGAGGCTCGATAATCTCCTCCTCCCTGAGCGGGCTTTCCCCGATGTCCGCAAAGATTTTTTCCGGCAAATCCTGTGGCTTAACCTCGCAGCCGTCGCACAGGATGGTCAGCCGCTCCATGAAGTTTTCCAGCTCGCGCACATTGCCGGGCCAGGAATACGTCAGGAGCATCTGCCTCGCCTTATCGGTCAAGGTAAGCGCCTTGCGCGCCTTGCTTCCGCAGTGGCGGCCCAGAAAATGCTCGGCCAGCAGCAGGATATCCATGCCGCGTTCACGCAGGGGCGGCAGTTTCAGGGGAATGACGTTGAGGCGGTAGAACAGGTCCTCGCGGAACCTGCCCGAGGCTACCTCACCTTCCAAGTCCCGGTTGGTGGCCGCCACCACGCGGACGTCGACCTTCTTGATGGAGGTGCCGCCCACCCGCTCGATTTCCTTCTCTTGCAGTGCGCGAAGAATCTTGACCTGCAACGAGAGGTCCATGTCGCCGATCTCGTCGAGGAAGATCGTTCCGCCGTCGGCCAGCTCAAACCGGCCGGGCCGTGAACGAATGGCGTGGGTAAAGGCTCCCTTTTCATGGCCGAAGAGCTCGGATTCGAGCAGTTCCCTCGGAATCGCCCCGCAGTTGATAGGGACGAACGGCATGTCGCGGCGCACGCTGTTGCGGTGCAATGCCCTGACCAGAAGTTCCTTGCCGGTCCCGGACTCGCCCGTGACCAGCACAGTGCTGTCAGTAGGCGCGACCTTTTTCAGGACCTTGAAGACCTTCGCCAGGGCCGGACTGTTCCCAATGATGCCGTCCAGATTGAGCGACATTTCTCCTCCGGATTCACATGGATGCACGGCCCGCGGGACCCCCGCCCCGCAGCCATATCATTAATATACATCTTCTCTGTCAATTTACTGACAGCATGTCAACGACTATAACCATTTCATACAAAGATATTCCGAAAATTCGCCGCCCTGCCACACAACCTTTTTACAGCCCCCGCAAGCGGTTGTTTAGCCTCGCTGAAGACCCGCAAACGCTCAAACCGGGGCCTCCCCTACTTTCCGGAGAGGACGCCAACGGATTGAGGCGAAGACCAACTCGCAAAATTCTTGAAGAGAAAAATCTGGAGTTGAAAGCCGCTTCGCGGCATTTGTCGGGTGATTTCGCCTCCGGCGGGCAAGGGCTCGCACCCTTGCATCCCTTGCAAGCGCCTTCGGCGCGGGCGTTTCGCTCCGCGGCGTTCTGAGTGAAAGCGGGGATGAATATATCGGCCAAAAAAAGCCCGACATCAGCCGGGCTTTTTTGCTTGTTTGGACGCACCCTCTTCGCGCTCACGAGCGGCGGATGATTTCCTTGGCGGGGATGAGGGCGGTGGCGGCCGCGCCGACAATATTGCCGGCCACGCCGGGACCGTCTCCGGCCACGAACAGACCGTCCACGCTGGTCTCGAGGTGCTCGCGGGTCTCGACCTGGGTGGCGAAGAACTTTATTTCCGGGGCGTAGAGCAGGGTTTCGTCATTGGACACGCCAGGCACCACGTTGTTGAGCTGCTCCAGACCATCCATAAGGTTGGTCAGGATACGCTCGGGCAGGGCCATGGCGATGTCGCCGGGGACCACATTCCTGAGTGTCGGCTCGATGTAGCCGTTGCCGATACGGTCCCAGGTGGACCGGCGGCCGCGCCTGAGGTCGCCGAACCGCTGAAGGATGGGCTTGCCGCCTCCGATAAGGGTGGCCAGACGGCCGATGGACTCGCCATACGCCTGGTTGTCCTCCACCGGATCGTTGAGAACTACCTTGGAAAGGAAGGCGAAGTTGGTGTTGTCGGACTTCTTGTTCATGAGCGCATGGCCGTTGACGCAAACGAAGTCCTGATAGTTTTCAAGCGCGACGTACCCGCCGTAATTGGTGCAGAAAGTGCGGGTCTGATCGTCGTACTTGTTGGTACGGACGAAGAATGTCGGGTCGTAGATAACCGAGCAGATGTCCTGCATGATCTCATTATGGACCTCGACGCGAACGCCTACCTCGATGCCGCGCTGGGACACCTGGATGCCGTGCTTGCGAACCTCATGGGCAACCCATTCGGCTCCGACCCGTCCGGACGCGAGGATAACGTTCCGGGCGGCGTATTCCCCCCGGCTGGTAACGACGCCCGTCACCCGCCCCTCGCTCACGAGCACATCGGTGACGGTCTCGGAGGTGCGAAAGACCACACCCTTGTCGCAGATATGATCGGCCATGCCCGCGATATGGCCGGGCAGGTTGTCGCTGCCCAGATGCTTCTGCTTGATAACGAGCAGGTCGATGCCGTCCTTGCGCGCCTGTTTGCGAATCTGCTTCGCCGCCTCCATGTCGGTAGGGAAGACTTTTCCGTCCATGCCGAACTTGTTGAAGATGGCTTCGGTCTCATCGATAAGCTGAATCGCCTCGGTGATGCCGACGAACTGGGTCAGGTCGGTCTTGCCGAGCTTGTGAATGTAGTTGAGCTTGCCGTCGGAAAACAACCCGGCCCCGCCGACGCCGCACAGGATGTTGCAGGGGCGGCACTTGATGCACTCCTGATCGCCGGAGATGGGACAGTTGCGCTTCAGGGAGCGCTTGCCCTTGTCGATCAGCAGAACGTCCAGGTTGGAATGCTCGCTGAGGTGGTAGGCGGCGAACAACCCGGCCGGGCCGGCCCCCACGATAATGACGTCGAAATCTGTCTTCACGGTATTGGTCATGGTCTCCTCGTCTGTCGCAAGTATGGCCCGCTCTGTGTCTTCCCGAAAAATTCGGAAAGGCGCGCAGACGGGCCATGATAGACCATATGACAGGATGGAAGGAGATGTCAAGCGCCCGCCGCCGGAGAGCGGACGCGACGCGGGGAAAAGGCGGTTGCCACGGCTGATCGCCCGCCCGGAAAGCGGACGCCAACGGCGTCAGGCGATCATGTTCAGGAGATGGCCGGTCATCTCCTCCTGGGCGCGGATGAAAGCGGTATTCGCGGAAAAGGCGTGTCCGGTGACCATCATGTCCGTCATCTCACGGCCGAGGTCGGTATTGGAGGTCTCCACGCCGTCAACGACAACGCCGGGCACGGAGGATTCGGTGATGGACGCCACCTCGACGCCCCGCCCTTCCGGCCCGGACTCCAGGGAAACCGCCGAAGCCCTGAAGCCGTCGGTGTTCACATTGGCGATGTTGTTGGCCGAGACCTCCTGCACGGTGGACAGAGCGGACAGGGCCGAGATGTTGGCGTCGGACATGAAGAATTACTCCCTTCGAATCGGGAAGCAGCCAAATACCTGTATACGCGACCGGGGCGTGGGACGCAAACCGGGACGGGAGTTCCCTCCGCCCGCGCTAATCCCCGCTCTCGATCACTGCGAAGGCCGAGTGGTTGTGGATGGACTCGAAGCTCTCCACCTCGACCTTGTACCAGTGGACGCGGGGATGTTCGTCGAGTCCCTTGGCCGCCTCGCGGACCACGTCCTCAACAAAGGTCGGGTTGGCGAAGGCGGTCTCGGTGACGTACTTCTCATCCTCGCGCTTGAGCAGGGAAAACACCTGGCAGGAGCCCGCCCGCTCGCCGATCTCGATGAGGTCCTCCAGCCAGAGGAAGCCGTCGAAACGGGTGCGGATACGCACCTCGGCCCGCTGGGAGTGCGCGCCTTCGTCGGAGATTGCCTTGGAACAGGGACAGACGGTCATGACCGGCACGTCCGCGCCCAGGGTGAAGGTCAGCTTGCCTTCCTTGAGATTGCCGTCCACCCGGCAGGTGTAGTCCATGAGCCCCCCCGCCTTGGAGACAGGCGACCGGCGACGCAAAAAATAGGGAAAAACGAAGCGCAAGTGGGCGCTGCGAGCCTGGAGACGATCCACGATGTCGTCGAGGAGCGTCCGGAAGGAATTGTAGTCGAGGGTCCCTTCCCAATATTCCAGAGCTTCCACGAAACGGCTCATGTGCGTGCCCTTGAACTCGGCGGGCAGGTCAACCGACATGGAAACCTGGGCCACGGTATGCTGAATCCCGGACTCGCGGTCCCGGACTATGATCGGCAGCCGCAACCCCTTGACGCCCACCCTGTCGATGGGCATGGCGATAGTCGCCTTACTCTTCTGTACATCTTCCATCAATCTATTCCTTCCTTCGCGATCCTTGCACTGAAAAAGACGTGCTCCCCCGCTCTCCCAGAACTGCGGAACAAGGCCGCAGCGTTCGCCGAGGCGGAGAGGCGAAGGCGGGAATGAGCCCTGCTGCTTTCAGGAGGCCCATCCCTTTCCCGCGCCGAAGGGTCCTTAAATCAAATCTTTGCCCGTGGTTGTCAAGGCGAGGTTGCCGTGCTTGACGCCCTTGGTGGATATGAGCTTCTGCCCGAGATCCTTGATGACCTCGGCGTCGCCCTTGAGGATGATGACCTCAAGGCAATTGTAATGGTCGAGGTGGACGTGCAGCGAGGACTGGATGACGTGATGCGCCTCGTGCTGAATCTCGGTCAGCCGTTGCGACAGCCCGGATTTGTGGTGGTCGTAGACCAGGGTCAGGGTTCCGGCCAGATCGCCCTCGGCCTGCTCCCATTCACGCTGCACCAGAGTGTTGCGGATAAGGTCGCGGATAGCCTCGGAACGGGTCTGATAGCTGCGTTCCGCGCAATGCTGATCGAACTTTTCAAGCAAATCGGAATCCAGAGACACGCCGAATCGAATGGTCTTGCCCATAGTGTCCTCCAATATCAGGGAATGGTGATTTCCCACAGGTTTACCGTGGCGTTCTGGCCGCACAGGGCGACCTTTTCCACGGTCAATTTCTCGGCCGCGAACCCTTCGGCGCGCAACCGGTCCCATACGGGCCTGGAAACGGTGCGAACCGGCTCGCCGATCCAGATGCGTCCGCCGGGCGCAAGAGCGTGGCGGAACAAACGGATCAGGGGATCAAAAAAACGTTTTTCATACAGCACGTCCCCGCCCCAGATAAAATCGAAGACGCGGGGCTTGAACGCAGGCTGCCGCCAATCCATGAGCAGCCACAGGGGCTGGGGAACGTTGTTGAGTTCGCCGTTGTGCCGGGCGAAACGCACGGCGGGCCATTCGTAATCGAAGGCCGCCACCCGCGCGCCCGCCGACGCCGCTATCATGCCCGTCAGGCCGAGCCCGCAGCCGAGGTCGAGACAGGAACGGCCGCGCAGCCTCTCCGCATTGCGCAGAATATGCCGCCCGAGCAGCACGCTGGCGGGCCAGACCTCGGCCCAGTACGGAAGCCGTTCGTCCTCGTCCAGATCGCCGTCGTCCATGGCGTTCCACAACGCCTCCATGTCGGCGGCGCGGTCGAGCAGCCAGACGCGGCCGCCCACTTCCACCTCCACGCGGGAACCCGGATCGGGAGCGGCGTAGGACTCAGCCGAAAAGTTGATTGAAGATGTATCGCTCATACGCGAAAGCCAGACTACTCCCGATTCGTGCCATGGTCAACATTGATCGTAATACTTTTTACACCTAGACTGAAAAACATGTATGATTTAATCGAGTACAACCCTCTCGACAATCCTTTGAAAATATGGAGCTATTCTCTCTGGCCCCAAGGCCTGTTCGTCAGCTTTTTGGCGCTATGGCGGACTCATCGTAAAAATACGCTAACGACTTTGAAAGTGTCATTATTTTTACTATTTCCAACACCTTCATCCCATGCTAAAGACTACCGATCATAGAATCGATAAACCCCTTTTCGAAGCAAGGAGAAAAATATGATCCCTGAAGATTTGTTGTACGCGAAAACCCACGAATGGGTCATGATCGAAGATGACGTCGCCACCGTCGGCATCACCCAGTTCGCTCAGGAGCAACTGGGCGACCTGACCTTCGTGGAACTGCCCGAGGTGGGCGACACCTTCGAGGCGGGCGCGGAAATGGGCTCCGTCGAGTCCGTCAAGGCCGCGAGCGAGATATACGCCCCGGTGAGCGGCGAGGTCATCGAGGTCAACACCGAGCTTGAGGACGCGCCGGAAAAGGTCAACGAAGAGCCCTACGGCGCGGGCTGGATGCTCAAGTTCCGGATCAAGGGCGCTCCCGAGGGGCTGCTGAACGCCGAAGGCTACGCCGCCGTGGTCGAATCCGAGGCGCACTAGTTTCGAGCTGCCGGGCCGGGGCGCGCGTCTCGGCCCTTTTCTTTTTTTCTCATCATAAAAACAGCAGGTTTCATCATGCCGTTTGTACCGCATACCGAAGACGAAGTGCGCGAGATGCTCGCCACCATCGGCGTGAACTCCGTGGATGATCTCTTTGCCGAGATTTCCGCCGACATGCGTCCGAAGAGTTTCGACATCCCCGAAGGGCTGAGCGAAATGGAGGTCCTCTCCAAGCTCGAAGCCCTGGCCGCGAAAAACGCCACCGACAGCGTCAGCTTCCTTGGCGCGGGCTTTTACGATCACTACATTCCGGCCGCCGTCGACGCGCTGACCATGCGCGGCGAATTCTACACGGCCTACACGCCCTACCAGCCCGAGGCGTCCCAGGGCACCCTGCAGGCGATCTTCGAATACCAGACCGCCGTGACCAGGCTCCTGGGCATGGAATGCGCCAACGCCTCGGTCTACGACGGCGGCACCGCCCTGTATGAAGCCACAATGATGGCCGTGCGCAAGACCAGGCGTCGCAAGATCGTGGTCTCCGAAGGGCTCAATCCCATCTACCGCGTCATGCTCGGTTCCTACACCACCAACCTGGATGTGGATCTCGTCACCGTCCCGCACAAGGACGGACAGACTGACCTCGCGGGCCTCAAAAACGCCCTCGACGACTCCACCGCCGCCGTGCTGGTGCAGAACCCGAACTTCTTCGGCTCCATCAACGACCTCACCGAGCTGTTCGCGGCGGCCAAGGCGGTCAAGGCCGTTTCCATCATGTCCGTATACCCGGTGCTCCAAACCCTGCTCAAGACGCCGGGCGAAATGGGCGCAGACATCGCCGTGGCCGAAGGCCAGTCCCTGGGTATGCCTCTCTCCTTCGGCGGCCCCTACCTGGGCATCATGACCTGCACCAAGGAAATGGTCCGCCAACTGCCCGGCCGCATCGTCGGCCGGACCACCGACACCGAAGGCCGCACCGGCTACGTGCTCACCCTCCAGGCCCGCGAGCAGCACATCCGCCGCCAGAGGGCCACATCCAACATCTGCTCCAACCAGTCCCTGTGCGCCCTGCGCGCACTGGTCCACATGTGCGCCCTGGGCGAGATGGGCCTCAAGCGGGCGGCCAGGGTTTCCATGGAGCGCGCCCACATCTGCGCGGAGCGCCTGACCGCCATCCCCGGCGTTGAGATGCTCACCAAGGGAACCTTCGGCAATGAATTCGCCGTGACCCTGCCCGTCAACGCTTTCGAAGCCATCGACAAGCTGGCCGAGCGCGGCTACATCCCGGGCTTCCCGCTGGGCCGGTACTTCGAGGGACTGGAAAACGGCCTGCTGGTGGCCTGCACGGAAAAGACCAGCGAAGAACAGATCGGCATTTTCGCCGAGATGCTGCGAGGTGCGCTGAAATGAAGACCATCTTTGAACAATCCGTAGCCGGACGCGAAGGCTGCTGGCCCTGCGAAGGCATGGCGGAAGAAGCCTACATTCCCAAGGACCTGCTGCGCGACGGCGACATCGGCCTACCCTCCGTTTCCGAGCTCGACGTCGTCCGCCACTTCACCAAGCTGTCCCAGCTCAACTACAGCGTGGACAGCAACTTCTATCCCCTGGGGTCGTGCACCATGAAGTACAACCCCAAATTCACCGAAGTCGCCGCAGCCCTTCCCGGCTTCACCCGGCTGCATCCGGTCATGCCCCAGTTGCGCGGCGCGGGCGGACTGTGCCAGGGCGCGCTTGAGGTGATGTACGAAATCGAACGGCTGCTGTGCGAAATCACCGGCATGGCCGCTTACACCATGCACCCCATGGCTGGAGCCCACGGCGAGTTGACCGGCGTCATGCTCATGGCCGCCTACCACCGCGACAAGGGCAACAAGAAGACCAAGGTCATCGTGCCCGACTCGGCCCACGGCACCAACCCGGCATCCGCCGCCATCGCGGGCTTCGAGATCGTCTCCGTGGAATCCAAGGACGGCATCGTTGATCCCGCCGCCCTGGAAAAGGTCCTGGACGACGAAGTGGCGGGCATGATGATGACCTGCCCGAACACGCTGGGCCTGTTCGAAAAGAACCTGCCCGAAGTCGTGCGCATGTTGCGCAAGGTCGACGCCCTGCTCTACTACGACGGCGCGAACCTCAACGCCATCATGGGCAAGATGCGCGTCGGCGACGTCGGCTTCGACATCGTCCACTGGAACGTCCACAAGACCCTGGCCACCCCCCATGGCGGCGGCGGCCCCGGTTCCGGTCCCGTCGGCGTGTCCGAACGGCTGGTGGACTACCTGCCCATCTCCAGGGTCCGCAAACGCGAGGACGGCCAGTTCTTCCTGGACTACGACTTCCCCAAGTCCATCGGCTACGTGGCCCCCTTCTACGGCAACTTCGGCGTGTACCTGAAGGCCTACGCCTATGTGCTGCGCCTTGGCGGCGCGGGCCTGACCCGGGCCAGCGAAAACGCGGTCCTGGCCGCCAACTACATGCGCAAACGGCTTTCGAGCCACTTCGAGGTCCCCTACAACCGCACTTGCATGCACGAGTTCGTGATCTCCGCATCCCCCCAGGCGCACAAGGGAGTCCATGCCCTGGACTTCGCCAAAGGCCTGCTGGACAAGGGCTACCACGCGCCCACCATCTACTTCCCGCTCATCGTCCCCGAGGCGATCATGATCGAGCCGACCGAGACCGAGAACAAGGAAACGCTCGACAAGTTCTGCGATGATCTCATCGAGCTGGCGGAAATGGTGGATTCCAACCCCGAGGCACTGACTTCGGCCCCGGTGAACCTGCCCGTGACCAGACTGGACGAGACCAAGGCCGCCCGGTCCATGGAACTGACTGATGACTTATGATCTCATAGTAATAGGGGCCGGTCCCGGCGGATTCGACGCAGCCGTTGAAGCCGCCGGCCTCGGCCTGTCCGTGGCCCTGATCGAAAAGGACTTCCTCGGCGGCACCTGCCTCAATCGCGGGTGCATTCCGACCAAGCTCTGGCTCGGGGCCACCTCCGCCGTCGAGGAGCTGCACAACCAAGCTCGCATGAAGGTCGCCTCGGGCGAGGTGACCGTCAACTTCGCGGCCCTGCAAAGCCGGGTGCAGAAGCATCTGGCAGGCACGCGCAAGGCCATGGGAATGCAGCTCAAGAAACTCGGCGTGGAGTTGGTCGAAGGCACCGGCCGCCTGGCGGGAGACCACCAGGTGGCCGTGGCCTCCGCCGACGGCGAGAAGACCCTCGCCTACAAAAAATTGGTGGTCGCCACCGGGTCCAGGCCCATCTTCTTCCCCGGCCTGGAACCAGACGGCGACTGCGTCCTCGACTCCGACATGTTCCTTTCCCTGGAATCCATGCCCGAATCGCTTATTGTGGTCGGCGCGGGATTCATCGGCCTGGAAATGGCCCAGGTGGCCCACCGCTTCGGCTGCAAAGTCACCGTCGTGGACGCCATGGACCGCGTGGCCCCACTGGAGGACCCCGAAGTTTCCCAGGCCCTGGCCGGCGTATTCAAACGCTGGAAATGGGACATCAGGCTGAACGAACGCGTGGCCGGAGTCGTCACCCGCGACGGCCGGGCCCTGCTCACCCTGAACTCGGGCGAACATATCGTTGCCGACAAGGCCCTGGTGGCCGTCGGGCGCGGCCCCGTGACCAAGGGAATCGGCCTGGAGGAAGCGGGCGTCGAGCTGCTCTTCAACCAGATTCAGGTGGACGAGCATCTCCTGGCCGCGCCGGACATCTATGCCATCGGCGACGCCAACGGCCACATCCAGTTGGCCCATGCGGCATCGCATCAGGCCCACTATGTGGCCCTCCATGCGGCGGGCAAAATCGAAGCCCCCTACGTGGTCGGCCCGGTGCCAAGCGTGCTGTACGGCTCGCCCGAAGCCATGCGCGTGGGACTCATGGAAAATGAGGCATTCCTGGCGGATTTCGAGACCACCGAAGTCTCCGTGGCCCAGCTCGCGGCCAATCCCATGGCCCAGGCCCACGCGGCCACCCAGGGGTTCGTCAAAATAATCTGGTCCGGCGGAAAAGTCGTCGGCGTCACCGCCGTAGGCCACGACGTGTCCCGGCTCGTCACTCCGGCGGCCATGATCGTACACCAGGGCTGGACCCTGGACGACATCCATTCGGTCATCTTCCCGCATCCGTCCCTGGACGAAGCCCTGCTCATGGCCCTCAAGGCCGAAAGGAAACAAGTGCAATGATCCTGGACGATCTCAATGCTGCCGACCTCTACGCGGCCCTGAATCCCCGCTTTCCCGCCGCCTTCGCCTTTCTGCGCAGGCCGGACCTCGCCGACCTGCCCACGGGCCGGATCGACCTTGAGGACGGCCTGTATGCGGTGGTGGCCAAAGGGCCGGGACGCAAGGCCGAGGACGCGCTCATCGAGACCCACGACCATTACATCGACCTCGCCTACGTCATCAGCGGCACGGACAACATCGGCTGGAAGGCGAGACGCGATCTCGGCCCTTCGGTAGAGGCGTCAGATCCTCGCAGCGATGTGGCCTTCTACTCGGACGCGCCCACCCACTGGGCTGAAGTTCTGCCCGGCATGATCGCCGTCTACTTCCCCGAAGACGCCCACATGCCCATGATCTCCGATGGCGAGATACACAAGATCATCATGAAAGTCCGCGTCTGACGCGGTGCCTCCGGCGGCCGGGGGAAGGGGAAGGAAACCCTTTGAAAAGGGTTTGTGCAACCAGGAACATGGGTAACACTTCTGCCCGGGAACATAGGTAACACTTTTACCGTTTCTGTTTCGGCTCCGGGGGCCTGATCAGGCCCCCGG